>JAGOEY010000268.1 GCA_017997515.1 Burkholderiaceae bacterium
GAAGCCACGGTGGACGACGTGGGCGGCATTCTGCAGCTGATTGAGCCGTTTGAAAAAGACGGCACGCTGGTCAAACGCGACCGCACCGAGATCGAACGCGACATCGAAAACTACACCGTCATCGAACACGACGGTGTGATCTTCGGCTGCGCCGCGCTCTACCCCTACCCCGAAACCCGCACCGCCGAAATGGCCGCCGTGACGGTATCCCCCCAAAGCCAGGGCACGGGTGACGGCGAAAAACTGCTCAAACGCATCGAACAACGCGCCCGTATGCTGGGCCTGGACAGCATCTTTGTGTTGACCACCCGCACCATGCACTGGTTCATCAAACGCGGCTTCCAGCACGTAGACCCGGACTGGCTGCCCGAAGCCCGCAAACGCAAGTACAACTGGGACCGCAAGAGCCAGGTGCTGGTGAAGAAGCTCAGCCCTTGAACGGGGCAGGTGCCGCCCCCCGTACGTTCTGAAAGACAAAGCCCGTGAATGCCATCGTGCTGGCCGTTCTGGTGATGATCGGCCTGACCCTCTCCCGCGTGTCCGTGGTGTTTTCACTGCTGACCGCAGCCCTGGTGGGCGGCCTGTATGCGGGCATGCCCATCCAGAGTGTGATCGCCGCCTTCAACGACGGCCTGGGCAGTGGTGCCAGTGTGGCTCTGGCCTATGCCGCACTGGGCGCTTTTGCGGTGGCGCTGTCGCATACCGGCATCACACAGCGCATGACCCATATGCTGGTGCGCCGTGTGGGGGCAGGCCATACCAGCGCCACACACAGCGCCCTGCTCAAATGGGGCATGGTCGCAGGGCTGGTTGCCATGGGCTGTATCGCGGAAACCATTGTGCCGATCCACATCGCTTTCATCCCGATCCTGGTGCCGCCCCTGCTCCATGTGATGAACAGCTTGCGGCTGGACCGCCGCCTGGTGGCGTGTGCCATCACCTTCTCCATCACCGTGACCTACATGCTGGTGCCGGTGGGCTTCGGCAAGATCTTCCTGAATGACATCCTGATCGGCAATATCAACCAGGTGGGAGGCCCGCTGGGGCTGAGCGCCACCACCGCCATGGCCCCGGAAGCCATGCTGATCCCCGCACTGGGCATGTTGGTGGGGCTGCTGCTGTCTTTTGTGTTCTACCGTCGCACCCGCCACTACGAAGACCGCGAGATCCCCGGCGAGCTGCACTTGCAGGAGCCGCCCCCCATGCAGCCGTGGCAGATGGCGGTGGTCGTCCTGGCACTGGTGGCGGCCCTGCTGACCCAGCTGTGGTCCAACTCCATGGTGTTTGGGGGCCTGGTCGGCTTCAGCCTGCTCTCAGTCAGTGGCCTGGTGAAGTGGAAGGAGCAGGACAGCCTCACCACCCAGGGCATGCAGATGATGGCGCAGGTGGGTTTCATCATGATTGCGGCGGCCGGGTTTGCGGCCGTCATGCGCGCCACCGGTGCCGTGCCGGAGCTGGTCGAAGCCTCCACCGGCCTCATCGGCAACAGCAAGGCCCTGGCCGCCCTGGTGATGCTGGTGGTGGGCCTGCTGATCACGCTGGGGATTGGATCGTCCTTTTCCACCGTGCCCATCATTGCGTCGATTTATGTGCCGCTGGGCATCGGTTTTGGATTTTCGACCCTCGCCATCGTGTCCTTGATTGGCACGGCCGCGGCCCTGGGGGATGCAGGTTCTCCGGCCTCGGATTCGACGCTGGGCCCCACCGCCGGGCTGAATGCCGACGGCCAGCATGACCATATCCGGGACACCGTAGTGCCCACCTTCATCTTCTTTAACCTGCCCCTGCTGGCCGCAGGATGGATTGCGGCCATGCTGCTTTAGAACGTGTTCACGTTCTTGGCAGCAGGCATCCCCGGAACTCAGCCCCGGCGCAGGCACCGCACCAGCACCGCCACACACACCAGCGAAATCAGCGTGAAGCAGATAAACGACCAGTTGGCAATGGAGCCGCCGAGGAAGGTCCAGTCCACCACCGAACAGTCGCCGCCGCCGCGGAAGATCATGGGGATGGCGCGTTTGAGCGGGAAGGTTTCGATCATGCCGTAGAGGTCACGGCCGCAGGTGGCCACCTCGGGCGGGAACCACTGCAGCCAGCTTTGGTTGGCCGCGGTGAAGGCACCAAAACCAGCGGACAGCAAGGTGAGCAAAGTGCCTGTAATCCATAAGGATTTTTTGCCTGTAGCGCTTGCCAGGCCTGCGAAGACAGCTACAAAAATAAGAGCATACCGCTGCACAATACACATCGGGCAGGGGTTCAGGTCCAGGTAGTGTTGCAAATAGAGGCCAAACACCAGCATCGCAACACTGGCCAGGCTGATGGCAGCCAACACACGGCGTGGGGCCAGGCGGCCGTCCACTTTGAACAAATTCAACAACACCTTGGGGCTCCCTTAAGACTCCATGACGCGGTGCCGATCTGCGGCACCGGTCAATAGCCAGGCTTAGATCAGCGCACCCTCGTCTACAAAAACACGGGCGCGGCGTGGTGTCACCACCAGCACTTCGCCCTCTTTCAAGTTCATCTCCTGGTACTGCTGCGCAGAGATCTGCGCCTCGATCAGGTTGTCCTTGCCATTATCGTCGGCAGGTTGGTTCGTTTCGGTCGGCGTAAGTTCCAGCCGTGCAATCGGCCCCACCACAATCGCGCGGCTGAGCTTGGCGACGATGCCACGGCTTTGGCCGTCGGCGTCGATGTTGCTGCCCGCCGTGTAGCGCTGCACGTCCAGGTCGTGTGGGCGCACATAGGCCGATGCCTTGGCGTTCTGGGCATGGGCATGTTCGGGGGCGGCGATCTGAAAGCCGTCCAGCAGCACCTGGCCGCCATCGGCACGGCCGTGGAACAGGTTCACGTCGCCCAGGAAGCCGTACACAAACGGGCTGGCCGGGTGGTCCCACACCTGCTGCGGCGAGCCGCTTTGTTCGATGCGGCCCTGGTTGATCACCACCACACGGTCGGCCACTTCCAGTGCTTCTTCCTGGTC
>JAGOEY010000269.1 GCA_017997515.1 Burkholderiaceae bacterium
CGGGAAGGTTTCACCTGCGGCAGGGGTCAGGCCGGTTTGCAGTGTTTCCACATCGGTGTGGGTGGTGTCAAAACCGTAGGTGAACTTCTGCACCCAGGACGATCCCTCGGTGCGCAGGGTCTTGCCCGCCTGCACATTGAGCTGCCAGGTTTTTTCGTCATAGGTGGTGTCGCGCACCCGGTCCGACGCGGCGTTGCGCCGCTCGAAACGGTAGTCGCGCGAATCGGCGGCCTGGTAACTCAGCGCGGTCTGCAGCGTGTCGGCCAGTGTGGCATCCAGGCGGAACTGCGAGTTCAGGCTGGCGCGGTTGCGGTTCATGTCCTGAAAGGAATTAAATTCCCGCGTGGAGGTGGCTGTGTAAGGCGGCACCGCGAGGGCGGACAGGCCATTAACCTCGGAACGTTTTTGCACATGCTCCAGCGTCAGCTCGTGTTTCTGAGTGGCATCGGGGCGCAGCACCATCTTGCCCAGCAGCGCGCCGTTGCGGTCGCGCTGGGGGTTCGGTGTGGTGCGGTTGACGTTTTCGCTGTTGTTGGTGCCCATGTTGTCCAGCGCCTTGGCGCGGCTCACATTGGCGGACACCAGCCAGCTCATCACCTCGTTGCCCCGGCCCGCCACCGTGCCGCCGGTGTTCCAGCCCTTGTCGTCGCCGGTGTAGCCCACCGCCGCACGGCCACCGATGGTCTTGCCGCCCTTGAGGAAATTTTCCGGGTCGTGGGTGATGAAGTTCACCAGGCCGGCCATGCCGTCGGAGCCGTACAGCGCGGACGCCGGGCCCCGGATGATTTCGACCCGCTCCACCAGCCCGATGTCGAAATAGTCGCGCCCGAACGCATTGGCCGCAAACACGTAGCTGCGCGGCACCCGGATGCCGTCGATCAGCGTCAGCACCTGGTTGCCGTCACGGCCGCGGATGTTGAAGCCCGAGTTGCCGTCAGACCCCGTGTTGGCACCCGCCAGCGTCATACGCGCCGGGGCACGTTTGACGGACACGTTGGGCAGGTCACGGGCCAGGTCACGGATGTCACGCACCTGCCCTTTTTCCAGGTCTTCGGAGCTGATGATGTCGATGGACGCGGCCAGGTCGTCACTGACCTGCTCGCTGCGGGTGCCGCTGACGATCACTTCCTTCAGGTTGGCCGCTGCCACCAGCTGCGTTTGTGCCGCACTGGTGCCAGCCCAGGCCAGCACCAACAGCCAGGGGAGCTGGCGCATACGGAAACAGGAAGAGACGGACGAAGAAGCCACGGTGAAGCCTTGTGAACATGGTTAAAACGATGTCGCTGGCTCCACCCTTGCAAGGAATGATGGCTGGCAAAAGTGCGATTTTATGCGAATAATTCGCATTTAAACATGTACTACAAAGCACAAAGCGGCCTGCCAGGCCGCTTTGTTTTTAATAGCTAACTCCGTAGGCCAGTTGTGCGCTAGGCCCTATTTTTATTTGAAATTTACTTCAAATCAGGCTGCAACAGAGCTGCGGATCAGGTAGTCAAAAGCCGACAGCGCTGCCTTGGCACCATCACCTGCCGCAATGATGATTTGCTTGAAAGGCACGGTGGTCACGTCCCCTGCCGCAAACACACCTGGCACATTGGTGCGGCCGTGTGCATCCACCACGATTTCGCCAAACTTCGACAGCTCCACCGTGCCTTTGAGCCAGTCGGTGTTGGGCAACAGGCCGATCTGCACAAAGATGCCTTCGAGCGCCACCTGCTTCGTCTCGTCGGTGGTGCGATCCTTGTAGGTCAAACCTGTGACGCGGCTGCCGTCGCCATTCACCTCGGTGGTTTGGGCGTTCAGGATCACATCCACGTTGGGCAGGGTCTTGAGCTTGCGCTGCAGCACCGCGTCGGCCTTCAGTTCGCCGGCGAATTCCAGCACGGTGACATGTGCCACCACACCCGCCAGGTCGATGGCCGCCTCGATGCCCGAGTTGCCGCCCCCAATCACCGCCACACGTTTGCCCTTGAACAGCGGGCCGTCGCAGTGCGGGCAGTAGGTCACGCCCTTGGTGCGGTACTGGTCTTCACCCGGCACGTTCATGTTGCGCCAGCGCGCACCGGTGGAGAGGATCACGGTCTTGCTGCGCAGCGTGGCGCCGTTGTCCAGCGTGATCTCGACCAGCCCACCCTCAGTGGCCGCAGGCTTGAGTGCCGTGGCACGCTGCAGGTTCATGATGTCCACTTCGTAGTCGCGCACATGGCGCTCCAGTGCGGAGGCGAAGCTGGGGCCGTCGGTCTTGCTGACCGAGATGAAGTTCTCAATGTCCACCGTGTCCAGCACCTGTCCACCAAAACGCTCAGCCGCCACACCGGTGCGGATGCCTTTGCGTGCGGCATACACGGCCGCAGCCGCGCCCGCAGGGCCACCACCCACGATGAGTACGTCGAACGCGTCCTTGGCGTTGAGCTTGGCTGCGTCACGCACACCAGCGCCCTTGTCGATCTTGGCGACCACCTCGGCCAGCTCCATACGACCTTGGCCAAACCGTTCACCGTTCAGGAAGATGGTGGGCACACCCATGATTTCGCGGTCGGTGATTTCCTGCTGGAACACACCACCGTCAATCGCCGTGTGGGTGATACGCGGGTTCAGCACCGCCATCAGGTTCAGCGCCTGCACCACGTCCGGGCAGTTGTGGCAGGTCAGTGAGTAGTAGGTCTCGAAGTGGAAGTCACCGTCCAGGCCCTTGACCTGCTCCAGCAGATCGGCCGCTTCTTTCGACGGGTGGCCGCCCACCTGCAGCAGTGCCAGCACCAGCGAGGTGAATTCATGGCCCAGCGGCACACCGGCGAAACGCACACCGCTGTCCGTGCCGGGGTTGGTGATGAGGAACGAGGGTGCACGCACCGCAGTGTCGTTTTTCTCGACCACGGTGATCTTGTCCGACTGGGCGCGGATGTCTTCCAGCAGTTCGCGCAGCTCTTGGGACGTGGCGCTGTTGTCCAGCGTCGCCACCAGTTCCACCGG
>JAGOEY010000270.1 GCA_017997515.1 Burkholderiaceae bacterium
TCGGCATAAGCCAGCCGGTGGGCCAACTGTCCGGCCTTGCCGCTGGCCTTCTCCTCCTCCAATGCATTGACCAGTTCCACCGTGGAGAAGAACCGTACCCTGCGGTGATGGTGCTCGATGGCTTGCACGCCGAGGGCCGTGGCAATGTGGGTCTTGCCGGTGCCAGGGCCGCCCACGAGCACCACGTTGTTGGCATCCTCCAGGAACTCGCAACGATGCAACTGGCGCACCAGGGCCTCGTTCACCTCGCTGTGGCTGAAGTCAAAGCCCGCCAGGTCCCGGTACGCCGGGAACCTGGCCACCTTGAGCTGGTAGGCCACAGAGCGCACTTCGCGCTCGGCGGTCTCGGCCTTGAGCAGTTGGGACAGGATGGGCTGCGCCGCATCGAAGGCCGGCGCACCTTGCTCGGCCAGTTCCGCAACCGCCTGGGCCATGCCGTGCATCTTGAGCTCGCGCAGCATGATCACGATGGAAGCGATGGCAGGGTCATGACGCATAGCGCACCTCCCTCAATTGGTCGTAGCGAAGCACATTGGCCTGGGGTTCTACCGCCAGCTTGAGGGCCTGCGGCGAGGTGACCGGTGCTGGAGCGGGCTTGCCATCCAGCAGCCGGTGCAGCACGTTCAGGATGTGCGTCTTGCTGGCAGCGCCTGACTCCAGGGCCAGTTCCACCGCCGAGAGCACGGCCTGTTCATCGTGGTGCAGAACCAGAGCAAGGACCTCCACCATCTCCCGGTCGCCGCCTGGCTGCTTCACGAGTGCGGCTTGCAGCCGCTTGAAGGCGGCTGGCAGTTCCAGGAACGGAGCACCATTGCGCAAAGCGCCGGGCTTGCGCTGCAGCACCGCCAGATAGTGTCGCCAGTCGTAGACGGTCTGGCCGGCACCGTGATGATTGCGCTCGATCAGGCGCTGGTGTTCACAGACGATCTGGCCTTCGGCCGCAACCACCAGGCGATCGGCGTAGACCCGCAGGCTCACAGGCCGGTTGGCATACGGCGCCGGCACGCTGTAGCGATTGCGCTCAAAGTGGACCAGGCAGGTGGGCGAGACGCGCTTGGTGTGCTCCACAAAGCCATCGAAGGGCCGGGGCACAGGCATCAAGGCTGCCCGCTCCTCGGCCCAGACGTCCGCGACGGTGCCAGCCAGCTTGCCATGCTCGATCTCGTGCCACAGCGCCACGCAGCGCTCCTCAAGCCAGGCATTGAGATCGGGCAGGCCTGGGAATGGCGGCACCACCTGCCACAGGCGATGGCGGGCGTCGCGCACGTTCTTCTCCACCTGGCCCTTCTCCCAGCCCGAAGCCGGGTTGCAGAACTCGGCCTCGAACAGGAAGTGGCTGACCATGGCTGCAAAGCGTGCGTTGACGTCTCGCTCCTTGCCCCGACGCACTCGGTCTACGGCGGTGCGCATGTTGTCGTAGATGCCGCGCCGAGGCACACCTCCGAGTACGGCGAAGGCGTGGTTGTGCGCGTCGAACAGCATCTCGTGCGTCTGCAGGAGATAGGCGCGCAGGTAGAACGCCCGGCTGTGACTGAGCTTGAAGTGCGCCACCTGCAGCTTGGTGCGCACCCCAGCGATGACCGCCCAGTCCTCGCTCCAGTCAAACTGGAAGGCCTCACCCGGACCGAAGGCCAGGGGCACGAAGGTGCCACGGCCCGTGGTCTGCTGGTCCACCAGGCGCTGCTCGTGCCAAAGCCGGGCAAAGGCGGCCACCCGGTTGTAGGAGCCCGGATAGCCCAGGGCCTGCAGATCGGCGTGCATCTGTTTGACGGTGCGCCGCTGCTTGCGGGATCGGCCGGCCTCGGTCTTGAGCCAGCCCGCGAGCTTGAGCGCGAAGGGGTCGAGCTTGGAAGGGCTGACCCGCTTGGCGTAGTGCGGCTCGGCTGCGTCAGCACGCAGGTACTTGCGGATGGTGTTGCGCGAGAGGCCCGTGCGGCGGGCGATCTCGCGGATGGACAGCTGCTCTCGCAGGGCCCAACGTCTGATGACACTCAGTGTTGCCACGTCTATCACTCCTGGTCTCCTGCTGCTTAACAAAGCAGCAGGCTAGGGTTAGTACGTGGGTCAGATTCAGATGGAAAACCTGGGGGTTAGTGGGTCACTTCTGGATGGAAATCAACACGATCAGTACACATCGCAACTTGTGACCACGTTCGAAACCTAGCTACCGCCCAATGACGGAAGTTTGAACAGACTCGCTGCGCTTGGTGCCTGCCCAAATATTGTGTGCAGTAAGCCCATATGTCTGCAAGCGCTTGTGATAGTGCTCCCAAGCCCTAACGAGGGTATCGAAAACATCTGCGGACCAGTCGAAACGCCCTACTACATTGACTTGGCCAACCAGCTCGCCCAATTCACTCTCGTCAAGTTCGACGAACAGGAGTGCCTCAAGAGCGGCTAGGTAAATCGTCTCAGATTCGATGCGGCGTCATGCCTTGGAGTTGGGGGCAGTGTGCGGCGGTTAAAGACTCATCACTAGCATTCGCTAGAAGAGCCTGGAAACTGGTGGCGAATGTGTGGACGCTCCAACCCGAAAACTCAAACCCAGCCAGCGCTGCCCCAATTGCTGGCATGTGGCCAAGAAGCAGCTCTCGCAAAGAATGCACTGCTGCGAGCAATGCGGGCACCAGGAGAACCGGGATACGGCCTCAGCGCGTGTGGTGTTGCGCTGGGCCTTGGAATCAATATCTGGTCAGGAACTGGCCGAGACGGGGATTCATTCTCCCCGTGAAACTCCATCCTTTGCAGCGCATAGGGTGGAGTAGTTCATAGAACTTCGTCAACGTCGGCCTGCATGAATTCTTCCAACTTAGACGCCCTTCTTGCACCCTGCTGTCTAATATGCTTAAGATAATGCTACATTATCTTAAGTCAAAAATTAGGTGACAAAAATCTCTCACCCAGTCGGTCCGGAGCAAAAACCTATACCAATCAAGGACTTGCGACGCCGCCAGACCACGGC
This sequence comes from Burkholderiaceae bacterium, assembly GCA_017997515.1. Next base: position 2,963 of record JAGOEY010000270.1, read on the forward strand.
GAGCGTG
>JAGOEY010000271.1 GCA_017997515.1 Burkholderiaceae bacterium
ACTTAAAGACGCTGGCTTTGCCAAAGGCAAAGGCAATACCCAGGATGAACATCAGTGCGGTAAAGGTGTAGACGTTCAAGCCGAGGTGAAAGCTGCGGGGCCCATCCACCGTCAGCACGGTGAAATCTGTCTGCGGGTAACTCAGCAGGAACAGGCAGATCCAGCTCACCCACAACACCCACCAGGTGACACTGTGGGCACCGTATTTGTCGCTGAGCACACCACCAATGGCGCGCAACACACCACCGGGCAGCGAGAAGCAGGCCGCCAGCAGCGCGGCGACGCGGATGTCCAGACCGTACTCACCCACGTAGTACTGCACCATCCACAGCGACAGCGCCACGTAGCCACCAAACACAATGCTGTAGTACTGGCAGTACTTGAGCACCTTGGGATCCTTGAGTGCCTTGAGCTGGTCGGTGAACTTGACATGGCTGGGTACCAGGTGTGCGGGGTCGCTGTAGCTGAAAAGCCAGAACAACACCACGGTGCCCAGCATGATGGCCGCATACACCTTGGGCACCATGGCCCAGCCAAACGCCACCAGAATGACGGGGGCCACAAACTTGTTCACAGCGGCACCCGAGTTGCCCGCACCGTAGACACCCATGGCCGTGCCCTGGCGATTCTTGGGAAACCAGCGTGCCACGTAGGGTGTGCCCACCGAGAACGAACCACCTGCCAAACCCACAAACAGGCCAATCGTCAGAAAGTGCCAGTATTCGGTGGCGTAACCCATCATCCAGATGGCGGGCACCGTGACCAGCATGAGGATGGTCATCACAATACGTCCACCAAACCGGTCGGTCCAGATGCCTAGTGGCACCCGCACCAGAGACCCTGTGAGCACCGGCATCGCCATGAGCAGGCCGAACTGGGTCGAACTCAGGTCGAGCATTTTCTTGATCGGGATGCCGATCACGCCAAACATCATCCAGACCATAAAACACACGGTGAAAGCCAGTGTGCTGACGATGAGAACCGACCAAGCCTTCCGGGTGTGTTGCGGGCTGCTGTTTGCGGGGGGTGGTGTGTGTGCCATGGGGACTACTTCTCTGCTGAAAGCATGGCGTCTATCGTCCCGCGATAGGCAAACGCTGCCAATCCTTCTCAGGGATGGTTTGCAGCGGCAGAAGGAGGAGGAAGGACTACACGCCCTCGTCCGAAAGAACTATGTGCAGCGGGGAAAACTACTCGGCGCGCAGACGGTCCGAGGCATACACCGCGGCCTGCACCCGTGAACTCAGGCCGAGCTTGCGCAGGATGTGCTGCACATGGATCTTCACGGTGGTCTCGGCAATGTCGAGCCGGCGGGCAATTTCCTTGTTGCTCGCACCCCGCGTGATTTCACGCAGCACATCTTCTTCACGCGGTGACAGCTGCACCGAGGTGTCGCCCATTGCCAGCACCGGGGCAGCGGGCGTGGGGGTGTCCTGTGCCTGCAGGGCCGCCACCAGTTTGTTCATCAGCTCGGGGCTGACCACCGGCTCACCGCGTGCGGCACGGCGAATGGATTCGACCAGCAGGTCACCATCAATGGTTTTGAGCAGGTAGCCCTGGGCACCGTTACGCAAGGCGGTAGCCAGGTCCTGGGCGTCCTCACTCACTGTCAGCATCAGCACCCGGGCCATCGGGGCGGCCTCGCGCAAACCTTTGACAGCATCCACCCCGGTCACACCTGGCAGATGGTTGTCCAGCAAAATCACGTCGGGGCTCAAGACCGGTGCCAAACGCAGGGCTTCGGCCGCATCACCCGCTTCGCCCACCACCTGCAAACCGGGGCTCAGCCCCAACAGGGCCACCAGGCCACGGCGGAACAACTTGTGGTCATCAACGACCAGCAGCGTGACAGGGGTTTCAGGTGCCATGGTTTGGGTTCAATCGGTGAGTTCGGCAAATCTGGCCATGGGTTCAGGCACAGCAGCCGGTGCAGAGGCATGGGCTGGCGACAGGGGCAATGGCAACTCGATTGCCACACACGCCCCCGCGCCAGGTGCGGACTCCACCGAGATCGTGGCGTCAATACCGAGAGCGCGCTCCCGCATGATGCCCAGGCCCACATGGACTGAATTGGGCGGCACACCGGCGACATCAAAACCCACACCGTTGTCCTGCACCTCGAAGCGCCAGCGTGGATGCCGGTGCACCCGCACTTCCACCCGGCTGGCACCGGAATGTTTACGCACGTTCGACAAGGCTTCCTGCACCATGTGCAGCACCTGGATCTGTACGTCGGCCGCCAGTGGCAGGCCATGCCCGGACATGGTCAACGTGGTGCCCATACCCGTCTGGTGCTCAAATTTCGACAGCGTGGCCTGCAGCGCCGACTCGATGTCTTCTTCGCTGGTACGGGTGCGAAAGTGCACCAGCAGTTCGCGCACATCGGCATAACACTCACGCACCCCTACATCGAGTTCCCCCATGCTGCGGTCGCGCGCCAGGGTGTCGTCACGCGCCACAGCGTCGCGCAGCAGCTGGGTCTGAATCTTGAGAAAAGCCAAGGACTGCGCGATGGAGTCGTGTAGCTCTCGTGCAATCAGGCTGCGTTCTTCCGACACGGCAGCCTCACGCTCCAGCGCCGTGGCGCGCAGGCTTTCCATCGAGCTGGCAAGGTGGCGGGCCATGGTGTCCAGCAAATTCTGCATCCCCTTCGTCAACTCCACCGGGGTACGAAAGAACAGGTTGACTTCCCCCAGCATGCGCTGGTGCATCTGGACAGGAATGGTCACCATGGTTTCAAAACCTGCGTCCCGGCAGTGTGGCAGGCTGGGCGCGGAAACGGGGGTGATCGGAATCACACGCATCCGCGCCTGCTCCTGGGGCTGGCCACACAGGCACGACCCGGTGGGCAGGCAATGCTCATCCGCGGCCATCGCAGCGGGCAAACCATCTGCAGCCAGCATCACATAACGCTCATTGCCTTCATTCGACCAGCGCACCACGGCGGCATCGGCCTTGGCGATACG
>JAGOEY010000272.1 GCA_017997515.1 Burkholderiaceae bacterium
CGGCTTCAAACAACGTGGCGGGGGTGAACACACCGTGGCCGATGAAGTCGGCCACGAAGCGGGTGGCGGGTTGGTGGTACAGCGTGTAGGCGCTGTCCCATTGGTGCAGTCGGCCCTCGTGCATCACGCCGATGGCATCACCAATGGCAAAAGCTTCGAGCTGGTCGTGGGTCACAAACAGGGCAGTGGCCTGCGCGGCTTTCAAGATGCCGCGCACCTCGTGCGCCAGGCGCTCACGCAGCTCCACGTCGAGGTTGGAAAACGGCTCGTCCAGCAGCATCAGCTGTGGCTTCGGGGCCAGCGCGCGGGCCAGGGCCACACGCTGCTGCTGGCCACCTGAAAGCTCGTGTGGAAACCGCGCCTCCGCACCGCCCAGGCCCACCAACTCCAGCACCTCGGCCACCCGCGCGGCACGCTCGGCTTTGGGCAGGTGGTGGATGCCAAAAGCCACATTGCGGCCAATGTCCAGGTGGGGGAACAGCGCGTAGTCCTGGAACACCATGCCAATGCGGCGCGCTTCCGGTGCCACGGTGCGGCCCGCGCTGCTGACCACCTTGCCTGACAGGCTGATCTCACCGGCCGCCACCGTCTCCAGCCCCGCCACCGCACGCAGCAGCGTGGTTTTGCCACAGCCCGAGGGGCCGATGAGCACGCCAATGTCGCCCTGGCGCAGGCCAAAAGAGACATCTGACACGGCGGGTTGGGGGCGGGCGGCGTAGCGCACGTCGAGGTGGGAGACGGCAAGGAACATGGGGCAAATTCTAGATGCATAGAATTCGCATTTGCATTGAACGGGTTTCCCGGCGTTGCTCCCTCTTACCTTTGCCCCGCACGGGCGTTTTGCATGTTCTTTCGCCGGCTCCACCGTCCCTTGCTGCTTCTGCTGGCATTTGTCTTCACCCTGCCCATCCTCGCAGTGTTTGCCTCGTGGCTGCCGTTCGGTCCACACGACGTGGACGCGGGCCAGATCCTGCGCGAGATGGCGTCTACCGTGCTGCCCGGTTATGCGGCAACCACGCTGTGGCTGGCGCTGATGGTGGGTGTGGGTGTGGCCGTGGTGGGCACACTCAGCGCCGTGGCGGTGACGCTGTTCGACTTCCGGGGGCGGCGCACGTTCGAGTGGCTGCTGCTGCTGCCGCTGGCCATGCCCGCGTACGTCACCGCGTATGCGTACACCGACTTCCTGCAGTACAGCGGGCCGCTGCAAATGGGCTTACGTGCCACCTTCGGGCTGGAGGGCAAGCTGCTGCCCGAGGTGCGCAGCGTGGGCGGCGCGGCCTGGGTGTTTGTGTTCTCGCTTTACCCGTATGTGTATTTGCTGGCCCGCACCGCGCTGAGTGAACGCGCCGCGCACCTGATGGAGGCTGCACGCCTGATGGGTGCCCCGCTGTCGCGCCGCATCCGCGAAGTGGCGTTGCCGCTGGCCCGTCCCGCCGTGGCGGCCGGTGTGGCGCTGGCGCTGATGGAGACCTTTGCCGACTTTGGTGTGTCGAGTTACTTTGGCATCCAGACCTTCACCACCGGGATCTACAAAGCCTGGCTGTCGATGGACAACCGGGTGGCCGCCGCCCAGCTGGCCACCATGCTGCTGGCCGTGGTGGCGCTGCTGCTGTGGCTGGAGCAGCGGGCCCAGCGGCGCATGCGTTTTGTGGTGGGCCGGGGTGCACGGGCCGGGTCGGCCGAGGCGCAGCCCACACTGCTCACGGGGCGCCGCCTGGGGCTGGCCTGGGTGCTGTGTATGTTCCCGGTGCTGGCCGGGTTTGTGGCGCCGGTGCTGTTCATGCTGCGCCCGCTGGCCGCCGACTGGTCGGTGCTGCCGTGGAACCGTTTTCTGGAGTGGACGGCCAACAGCCTGCGCCTGGGCAGCATCAGCGCCGTGCTGGCCGTGGTGCTGGCGCTGTTCCTTGCGTTTTCGCGCCGCCGCTCCAGCGACTGGGTGACCCGCACCGTGGTGCAACTGGCCAGCCTGGGTTACGCCGTGCCGGGCGCGGTGATTGTGGTGGGCCTGCTGCTGCCGGTGGGCTGGCTGCAGGTGGCGGCCCCCCAGTCCAACGTGGGCTACTGGATCACCGCCACGGCGGTGGGCATTGTCTGGGCCTACCTGGTGCGCTTCAGCGCGGTGGCGCTGCAGTCGGTGCAGAGTGGTTATGCACGTATTCCCACCAGTTTTGACGACTCGGCCCGCATGATGGGTGTGGGCGGCTGGGGCCTGCTGACGCGGGTGCACTGGCCGCTGTTGCGTCGCTCGGCCATGGCCGCAGGGCTGCTGGTGTTTGTGGACGTGATGAAGGAGCTGCCCGCCACCATGGTGCTGCGGCCCTTCAACAGCGACACGCTGGCCGTGGTGGCCTACCAGCTGGCCCGCGACGAACGCCTGGGTGAGGCCGCGCTGCCGTCGCTGGCGCTGGTGGCGGTGGGGCTGCTGCCGGTGATTCTGCTGAGCCGCACCCTGCGCAGCAGCCAACACTGAGCCGACCTGGAGCCCCCACGGATGCCGGGCGAGCCACCCGGGCTTGCGCCAGGTCAAACCACCGGGCTGGTGTTCCGGCTTACCATGGATGTATGCCTGAATTCACCCTCCAAACCGCCTTGTTCGCCGCCTGCTTGGCCGCCGGTGTCATGACCATCGGCTTTGCCGCCCGCGAAACGCGCTGGGGCGTGCCCCTGCTGGCAGGGGGCGTAGTGGGTCTGCTGCTGATCATTTCTTACGGGATTGTGTCGAAGCTGTAGCGGTGGACCTGCTGCCGGTGATTCTGCTGAGCCGCACGCTGCGCTCCAGCAGCCGGTAATGTGCATTTGCTCCTGATTTAATAGCTGTGTGTGAAAGGTGTATGTGCGCTAGAGCCTGTTTTTATGCGTAAATTCAGGCCAAAGCGTCCAGGTCACCTAAAGCAGCTCGGTCGGCGGGCGTGAACACATAACGCAACTTGTGCACCCCCGCTGTGGTTCCGGGTGCCGCGC
>JAGOEY010000273.1 GCA_017997515.1 Burkholderiaceae bacterium
AGCCGGTCCGACCAGGTGGCCAGCCACTGCGGACGGTAGGCCACGAAGATGGCGCACAACATGCCGGTGGCAAAACCGTCGCCCCAGGCCATCAGCCAGTGGGCGATGAGTGACTGCCCGCTGGGCACCCCGGCCAAGGTGTGGCCCGCCCACTGCGACAGTGCACCACTGGCAAACACACAGGCCACCGTGCCCAGAAATGCGCGGCCAAGGATGTAGACGAACAGGTGGGCTCCCACAAAGCGGCGCACCAGTGCACCCAGCCCCAGTGCCAGCGTGGCGGGCACCACCCCCAGCCAGGTGGTCAGGGCCAGCGCCTGTTCCCAGGCCATGGGGGACACCAGCGCAGCCAGCACACCCACCACCACCAGCACGGGCACCGCCAGCGGCCAGCCCAGGCACAGCACCACCAGGCAGGCCCCCGACAGCTGCAGTTGCAGCGGCATGGCATGCAACGACGGCAAGGCCCAGAGCCAGGGCAGCACGGCCAGGCAGGCCAGCATGGGCGTGAGAAGCGCCAGGCCGCTGGTGCCCGCCAGCAGCCGCCAGGGTTGGGCGAACAGGGCCACCAGCAGCAAGCCGAGCACCAGCGCAAGTTCAATAAACACCATGTCCATCGTTATGCCGGTTGGGGTACGGCTTCCACACGGGGCTGGCCCAGGCTGCGCAAAATGTCGCGCACCATCTGCGCCCGGTCTTTGGCCTCGGGCAGTTCTCGTTCGATACGCAGCTTGTCGTTGCCAGCCAGTTTGATGTGCCGGTTTTTCTGGATCAGCTCGATGATGCGCATCGGCTCAAACGGCGGGTTGGGCCGGAAGGTGATGGTGATGACGCCCGGCGCGGCATCGACCTTGACCACGCCATAAGGCTTGGCCAGCACACGCAGGCGGTGTACGTCGATGAGGGCCTGGGCCTGCGGTGGCAGTTTGCCGAAGCGGTCGACGATTTCTTCGAGCAGGCCGTCGATCTGGTCGCTGGTTTTGGCGGTGGCCAGCTTTTTGTAGAAGCTCAGCCGCAGGTGTACGTCGCCACAGTAATCATTGGGCAGCAGGGCGGGGGCGTGGAGGTTGATGTCGGTGGTGGCGTTCAGCGGGCTCAGCAGGTCGGGCTCGATACCGGCCTTCAGGCAGCGCACGGCCTCCGACAGCATTTCGTTGTAGAGCTGGAAGCCCACCTCCAGCATGTTGCCGCTCTGGTTCTCGCCCAGCACCTCGCCCGCGCCACGAATCTCCAAGTCGTGCATGGACAGGTAAAAGCCCGAGCCCAGTTCTTCCATCTGCTGGATCGCGTCGAGCCGCTGCGCTGCCTGTTTGGTCAGGCCTTCGATGTCGGGCACCATCAGGTAGGCATAGGCCTGGTGGTGGCTGCGGCCCACGCGCCCGCGCAGCTGGTGCAGCTGGGCCAGGCCAAACTTGTCGGCGCGGCTCATGACGATGGTGTTGGCGGTGGGCACGTCGATGCCGGTTTCGATGATGGTGGAGCACAGCAGAATGTTGAAGCGCTGCGCCACAAAGTCGCGCATCACCCGCTCCAGCTCGCGCTCGGGCATCTGGCCGTGGGCCACGGCAATGCGGGCCTCGGGCAATATCTCTTCAAGCTTCTGGCGGCGGTTTTCAATCGTCTCGACCTCGTTGTGCAGGAAGTACACCTGCCCGCCGCGTTTCAGTTCACGCAGCACGGCCTCGCGGATCACGCCGTTGTTTTCGCTGCGCACAAAGGTTTTGATAGCAAGACGCCGTTGTGGCGCGGTCGCTATGACGCTTAAGTCACGTAAACCTTCCAGCGCCATACCCAGCGTGCGCGGGATGGGCGTGGCGGTGAGTGTCAGCACATCCACCTCGGCGCGCAGGGCCTTCATCTGCTCTTTGTGGCGCACCCCAAAGCGGTGTTCCTCGTCGATGATGAGCAGCCCCAGGTCTTTGAAGACAGTCTTTTCGCTGAGCAGTTTGTGGGTGCCGACCACAATGTCCACGCTGCCGTCGGCCACACCCTTGAGGGCGGCAGTAATTTCCTTGGCGGAGCGGAAGCGGCTCATCTCGGCCACTTTCACCGGCCATTTGCTGAAGCGGTCTACCAGCGTCTGGTAATGCTGCTCGGCCAGGAGTGTGGTGGGGGCGAGAAAGGCCACCTGTTTGCCACCCGTGACGGCGACGAACGCAGCCCGCAGCGCCACCTCGGTCTTGCCAAAACCCACGTCGCCGCACACCAGCCGGTCCATCGGGCGCGGACTGATCATGTCCTGGATCACGGCGTGGATGGCGGCGTTCTGGTCGGCGGTTTCTTCAAAACCGAAGTCGGTGGCAAAGGTTTCGTAGTCCTGCGGCGAGTAGCGGAACGCATGGCCTTCGCGCAGCGCGCGGCGGGCGTAGATGTTGAGCAACTCGGCGGCCGAGTCGCGCACCTGTTCGGCGGCGCGGCGTTTGGCTTTTTCCCACTGGCCCGAACCCAGCTTGTGTAACGGCGCTTCGTCGGCACTCACGCCGGTGTAGCGGCTGATCTGGTGCAGCTGGCTCACCGGCACATACAGCGTGGCCTTGTCGGCGTATTCGAGGTGCAAAAACTCCTGTGCAGCGGTGGTGCCGTCGGGGTTGGCTTGGCCCAGGTCCATGGTCACCAGGCCTTTGTAGCGGCCAATGCCGTGGGCGGCGTGCACCACCGGGTCGCCCACGTTCAGCTCGCTCAGATCCTTAATAAGTGCTTCAACGTCGCTGACCTGTTCCTGCTTGCGGCGTCGGCGGGTGGTGGGGCCAGCGGCAAAAAGCTCGGTTTCGGTGACCAGGTCGATGCCGTCTTCAAGCCAGCTGAAACCGCTGAACAAGGCGGCGGTGGCAATGCCGAGTGGTTCGTCGCTGGTCTGGAATTCGAGCAGCGAATCGAACGACGGGGGGCGTAACCCGCTGGCGTGTAAGAAGTCGAGCAGGCTCTCGCGGCGGCCGTTGCTTTCGGCCAGCAGCAGCAC
>JAGOEY010000274.1 GCA_017997515.1 Burkholderiaceae bacterium
CTGCCGGTGGTGATGAAAGAGATTGCCGAACACCTGCACAAGGACATCATCACGTCCACCGGCCAGAGTGTGTGGGACAACATCAAAGACGCCGAAAACTACAACCCGAAGGTGATCCTGCCGCTGGCCGATCCGTTCAAGGAAAAAGCCGGTATCTGTGTGCTGCGCGGCAACCTGGCTCCGCGTGGCGCCATCATCAAACCCAGCGCGGCCACGCCGGAGTTGCTGGTGCACACCGGCCGCGCGGTAGTGTTCGAGAACGCCGACGACCTGCACCAGCGTATCGACGACGAGAACCTGGACATCGACGAACACTGCATCATGGTGCTCAAACACTGCGGGCCCAAGGGTTACCCCGGCATGTCCGAGTCCGGCAACATGCCGCTACCGCCCAAGGTGCTGCGCAAAGGGATTACCGACATGGTGCGTATCAGTGACGCACGCATGAGTGGCACGGCCTACGGCACGGTGGTGCTGCACACCGCGCCCGAAGCCGCAGCGGGCGGGCCTTTGGCCGTGGTGCGCTCGGGTGACACCATCACCCTCGACGTGCCCAACCGCAGCCTGCACCTGCACATCAGCGACGAAGAGCTGGCCGAACGCCTTGCGGGCTGGACGGCACCCACACCTCCGCTACAGTCGGGTTACTGGAAACTGTATGTTGACCATGTGCTGCAGGCCGACCAAGGTGTGGACCTGGATTTTCTGGTGGGAAAACGCGGCGCTTTTGTGCCACGCGACAACCACTGACACCAGCCCATGCGCTGTTTATGGCCTGCATCCGCAGGCTTTTTTTTGCTGATCTATGAACAACACACTCACCTCCCTGGTCGCTGTGGACTGGGGCACCAGCTCACTGCGTGGTGCCCGGCTGGACAGCCATGGCCAGGTGCTCGAAGAGCGCTCGTTTGACCGCGGCATCATGACCGTGCCAGCGGGGCAATTCGCTCCTGTTTTTGAAGCATGCTTCGCAGACTGGATAAGCGCTAGCGGCACTTTATGCCTGATATCCGGCATGGCAGGCAGCCGCCAGGGCTGGATCGAAGCGCCCTACTGCGAATGCCCTGCGGGCTTCGACGAAGTGGCCGCCAAGCTGGCCTGGATTACGGATGCCCCTGCAGGCTGGCGTATCGCCGTGGTGCCCGGGCTGAGCTGTGAACACCCCGCCCCTCCACCGGGTGCAGCCGGGGGTGTGCCCGACGTGATGCGTGGCGAAGAAGTGCAGATTTTTGGGGCCATACAACTCACCGGGCTGCGTGATGGCCTGTTTGTGCTGCCCGGCACCCACAGCAAGTGGGCGACGGTGCAGGACGGGCGCATCACCGGCTTCAAGACCTTCATGACCGGCGAGTTTTTTGCACTGCTGCGCCAGCATTCCATCCTGTCCAAAACCGTGGCGGCCGACGCACCACTCGACGAAGCCGCCTTTGCACACGGTGTGGCGCAGGCGCAGGGTGGCGCGGGCCTGCTGCACCACGCATTCAGTGCACGCACCCTGTCGCTGTTTGGCCGCATGGACGCCGGGCCTCTGGCCAGTTATTTGTCCGGCCTGGTGATTGGTGAAGAACTGCGCGCGCAAACCCTGGTGCCCGGTGCCGAGGTGGTGCTGATCGGCTCCACCGCCCTCACCCACCGCTACACCCTGGCGCTGGCCACCCACACCGTGCGCACCCGCACACTCGGTGCCGAAGCCACCTGGGCCGGTCTGGCTGCACTGGCCGCCGTGCTTTAAGAGAAAGATCTATTTCCATGACGCCCGTTGAAAAGTTTTCCGCCCTGTTCCAGCAGCTGCCACTGGTGGCCATCCTGCGCGGCCTCACGCCCGAAGAAGCCCCAGCGGTGGGGGACGCGCTTGTCGGCGCTGGTTTTGGCATTCTGGAAGTGCCGCTGAATTCACCACGCCCGCTAGAGAGCATCGGCCTGCTGGCCCGCCAACACCCCAACACATTGGTGGGCGCGGGCACCGTGCTGACAGCCGCGCAGGTGCGTGAGGTGTTTGCGGCGGGCGGCCAGTTGATCGTGGCCCCCAACTTCAGCGCCGAGGTGGTGACCGAGGCCGTGCGGCTGGGTATGGTTTGCCTGCCCGGCATCCTGACGCCGACCGAAGCCTTTGGTGCGCTGGCCGCCGGTGCCCACGGGTTGAAGCTGTTCCCGGCCGAGCTGGCCTCCCCCGCCGCGCTGAAAGCCCTGCTGGCGGTGCTGCCCCAGGGCACACGTATGCTGCCGGTGGGTGGTGTCACCCCCGGCAACATGGCCAGCTGGCGGGCGGCAGGTGCCCATGGTTTTGGCATCGGGTCGGCCCTGTACAAGCCGGGCAAGCCTGCTGCAGCCGTGCACCAGAGTGCTACTGAATTTATAGCTGCTTACGCAGATGGGACGGACGCATGAGCCCTAAAACACCCTTAAATAGCCAAGTTTCCTTCGGTTTGAGCGGCAAGGTTGCCCTGGTCACCGGTGCGGCACAAGGTATTGGTGAAGCCTGCGCCCGGCGTTTTGCGCGCGAAGGCACCCACGTAGTGCTGGCCGATGTGGACGACACCCGCGGCCAAGCGCTGGCCACGGAATTAGGGGGCCTGTACGTCCACTGCGATGTGGGCGACAAAACGCAGGTCGATACGCTGGTGGCCCAGGCGGTGGCAGCCTATGGCGGCATCAACGTGCTGGTCAACAACGCCGGTATCTTCAAAGCGGCGGACTTTCTGGACATCACCGAGGCCGACTTTGACGCGGTGTTACGCGTCAACCTGAAAGGCGCATTCCTTGTGGGCCAGGCCGTGGCGCGGGTCATGGCCCAAGCGGGCGGCGGCACCATCGTCAACATGAGTTCGGTCAACGGGGTGATGGCCATCCCCACCATCGCCAGCTACAACGTCAGCAAAGGCGGCATTAACCAGCTGACCCGCGTGATGGCCCTGGCGCTGGCCGACAAAAACATCCGCGTCAACGCCGTGGCCCCCGG
>JAGOEY010000275.1 GCA_017997515.1 Burkholderiaceae bacterium
CACGGCATGCGCACCGACGAAGCCCGCGAGGCGCTCGGCCCGTTCATCCGCGAGGCGCACAAACACGGCATCCGCTGCGTGCGGGTGGTGCACGGCAAAGGCCTGGGTTCCCCCGGCAAAACCCCGGTGCTCAAGGGCCGGGTGCAGAGCTGGCTGGTGCAGAAGAAGGAAGTGCTGGCCTTTGTGCAGGCCAAACCGGCCGAAGGCGGCGCGGGCGCGCTGGTGGTGCTGCTGATTCCGATGCAGCCCCGGCACGGCTGATTTTCAAGCCGAAACAGCCTCTAGCGCCCGTTGCATATGCGCAAGCAGCTATCTATTCAATAGCATTTGACCCTGCCGCACTGCGGAACCCCATCCGGCTTGTGTTGACAGCTCCAGCCGCAGCCGCGCCTTGAAGCCCTTTTGGGATGACAGGGCGATCCAGTAGTGCGTGCCGTCCCACTCCGCCAGCGTGCCCACACCTTCGCTCCAGCGCTCGTCGGTGCGCTGGCAGCGCACGTTCCAGCCGTCCGCCGTGGGGGTGGTCTTGATGGTGAGGGTGTCGCGGAACAGGTATTCACCCTCGACATGCTGGTCGAGCCAGAGCTTTTGGTCGATGGTGTAACCCGTGGTCGAGACGGCCAGCTCCAGGCTGAACACCACGGTCTTGCCCACGGTGACTTTGGAGGTGTCGAGAAACACCGAAAACAGCACCGGCGAGCGGGGTGCATCCAGCCCGGCCTGCCCCACCCGCAGCAGCTCGTCGAAGCTGCGCATGATGGCGCTGAAGGTGCTGCAGCGGCGCTCGGTCAGCGCGTAGCTGTTGGCACCGCGCGGCGCCACCCGGGCCTCGAAGTAGTACGAGGCACGCACCGTGTGGCCTGCGTCCTTGGCCTTTTGCACCGAGGGCGGCAGCGGCAGTGCCTCCACCTCCAGCACACCGTCCACACGCAGGTCACCAAACAAAAACCGCACCAGGTTCTGGTAACCCTCTTCCGAGTTGACCACGCCGTACGGCCCGCTGTGGCTGCGGTAGGCAAAGGCGCGGGGCGCGCCCTGCACGGTGGCGTTGTCGATCTGCACCAGGCCGTCGCTCATCTCGCCGGCCAGCGCGCGCGACAGGCCTAACGCCACGGCGTAGTCGCTGTGGTTGGTGCCGACAAAACAGAAAAACCGCTGCGGATCGAACTTGCCGTCCAGGGAATCGACCCGCGCGCTGCCCGCAGGCAGCCCCAGGTAATCGGCCATGACGGAGCGGTTGAAGTTGTTCATGTCCCACAGGCCCAGCAGCGCGGGCACGTTGAGGCCCGCCATCTCGATGCCGTTGTGCGGCGTGGCATAGGTGAACACCTTGTCCACCAGTGCACGGTCGGCCGGGGTGCTGACGGCGTCGTTCTGCAGAAAACAACGGCACACCAGACCGCCCATCGAATGTGCGACCAGGTGCACCTTGAACCCGGCCAGCGCCTCGGCATCATCGCCGCAGACCTGCACGCGCAGCCGGTGGACCAGATCCCGCAGCCCCTCTGCGGCCGCCACGATGGACGGCGCCTTGCCAGTGCCAAGGTCCGGGTCGGCGTTGTCGTAATAGCGGTAGATGACCACGCTGCGCGCGGGCACCGGGCCCACGATCTCGGTGCCGTCGGTGTAGATGTCGCGGTAGCCGCAGTCCTTCATCAAGCGCACCAGGGGCGACTCGAACACATGCCGCCGCACCTGGCCGTCCCAGGCCTGGCGCAGCTTGGTCGCCCCCACGTTGAAGCCCATGTAGGGCGAGGAGACAGCGTCAGCGATCTCGGCCGGCGTCATCGCGTAGCCGCGCACATAAACGATGGGCCAATACGGAGCGAGGACGGGGGCGGGGACAGTAGCCATGGCGTGGACTCCTGCAGGCGGGATGCCCCCAATTCAAAACCCCGGCCGGTGAAAAGTCAAACCGGCCCGTGCAAAGCCTACCCGCCCCGGTTCCGCATCCAGTCCGCCGTCTGGAAAAAGCTGTCACGCAGCCGGGCGCGCAAATCGTCGGGCACCCCGGTCTCGCCCATCGCCTGGTCCATACAGGCCAGCCACTGGTCACGCTCCAGGATACCGATGGAGAACGGCATGTGGCGTGCCCGCAGGCGCGGGTGGCCAAACTGTTCGGTGTAGTGCTGCGGCCCGCCCAGCCAACCACACAGGAACCAGAACAGGCGCTGGCGCGCGTTGTCCAGCGTGTCGCCGTGGCTGGCGCGCAGGGCTTTGTATCCGGGCTCCAGATCCATCAGGTCGTAGAAACGCTCGGTCAGCGCTTTGACCTTGTCTTCGCCGCCGATCCATTCAAACGGGGTGGCGAAGGGGGATTTTTCCTGGATCTGCATGGGGTGGTAGGTACGGCTGTGGAGCAGCTATTTTAAGCATCAAAATGGCATTTTGCGCACGCTGCATCTGCGCAACCAGCTACAAAAACAATAGCAATCACTCCTCACAGCGCGCCACGTGCGCGAGAACGCCCCGTCAGCGCAAGCACCAGTGCAACGGCCACCAGCACAGCGGCCACCGCAAAGGCCACTCGCAAGCCCCAGGCCACGGCCTCGGGCTGCGCTGCGGTGATGTCAGGCACCGCCACGGCATAGGCAAACACCGCGCCCATCAGCGAGGCCCCGGTGACCAGGCCCAGGTTGCGCGACAAGCCCAGCAGGCCGGAGATGACTCCGCGCTGGTCGGCCCGTACACCGGCCATCACGGCGGCGTTGTTGGCGGTCTGGAACAGCGCGTAGCCGACAGTGACCAGCACGATGGGGCCGATATAGCCGGGGATACCCAGCGCCGTGGGCAGCAGCGCCAAAGCGGTGCAGCCCGCCAAGGCCACCGCCAGCCCCACAGCGGTCATACGCTGCGCGCCAAACCGGTCGGCCAACTTGCCAGCGGGCACGCCGGTCAGCGCAGCGGCCAGCGGCCCGGTGGACAAGACCAGCCCAACCATCGCCGCGTCCA
>JAGOEY010000276.1 GCA_017997515.1 Burkholderiaceae bacterium
CCGGTGGCCCGCATGATGTGGGTCAGCCTGGTGACGGCGCTGGTTATCACGTTTGGCAAGATCGCCATCTCGCTCTTGTCGGCGTTTGCCATCGTGTACTTTCGTTTCCCGTTCAAGAACTTCTTTTTCTGGGCGATCTTCATCACGCTGATGCTGCCGGTGGAAGTGCGTATCGGCCCCACCTACCAGGTGGTGTCTGACCTGGGCATGCTCAACAGCTACGCGGGCTTGACTGTCCCGCTGATTGCATCCGCCACCGCCACGTTTTTGTTCCGCCAGTTCTTCATGACCGTGCCGGACGAGTTGATCGAAGCGGCACGCATGGACGGTGCGGGCCCCATGCGCTTCTTCAAGGACATCCTGCTGCCGCTGTCGAAAACCTCGATTGCCGCGCTGTTTGTGATCCAGTTCATCTACGGCTGGAACCAGTACCTCTGGCCCCTGCTGGCCACTACCACCGAGGACATGTACCCGGTGGTGATCGGTATCAAACGCATGATGGCCGGGGGTGACTCTGCCAACGAGTGGAACGTGGTGATGGCCACCGCCATCCTCGCCATGCTGCCACCCGCAGCGGTGGTGATGCTGATGCAGAAGTGGTTTGTCAAAGGCCTGGTTGACACCGAAAAATAAGCCGAAAATTTAAACGAAATGTGCCTCTAGCGCACACTACGTCTGCGCAAGCAGCTATATATTTAATAGCAAATACCCCATGGCTTCTATTACTCTCCAAAACGTCATCAAGCGCTACGGCAAAGGGCCAAGCGCCAACCAGGTTATCCACGGCGTCAACGCCGCCATTGCCGACGGTGAATTCATCGTCATCGTCGGCCCATCGGGCTGCGGCAAGTCCACCCTCCTGCGGATGGTGGCAGGGCTCGAAGAGGTGAGCGGTGGCGAGATCCTGATTGGCGACCGCGTCGTCAACGACCTGGAGCCGTCCGAACGCGACATCGCCATGGTGTTCCAGAACTACGCGCTGTACCCGCACATGACGGTGTTCGACAACATGGCCTACGGCCTGAAGATCGCCAAGGTGTCGCTGGCCGACATCAAGACCCGTGTCGACAAAGCCGCCAAGATTCTGGAGCTGGGCCACCTGCTGGAACGCAAGCCGCGTGAGTTGTCCGGCGGCCAGCGCCAGCGTGTGGCCATGGGCCGCGCCATCGTGCGCCAGCCCAAGGTGTTTTTGTTTGACGAACCGCTGTCCAACCTGGACGCCAAGCTGCGCGCACAAACCCGGCTCGAGATCCAGAAGCTGCACCACGAACTCGGCATCACCTCCCTGTTCGTCACCCACGACCAGGTCGAGGCCATGACACTGGCCCAGCGCATGATCGTGATGAACGGTGGTGTGATGGAGCAGTTCGGCACGCCCGAAGAGGTGTACCACCGCCCGGCGTCCACCTTTGTCGCCAGCTTCATCGGCTCCCCGCCCATGAACCTGCTGAAAGCCGCGCCCGGTGCCCGCAAAGGCGAAACCATGGGCATCCGCCCCGAGCATCTGGACGTGGGCAGCACCGGCTGGGAGGTGCAGGTGTACACGGTTGAATTGCTCGGTGCCGAGCGTCTGGTTTACGCCCGACTGGGCGACGAATCGCTGATTATTCGCGTCGAGGAAAGCGCTCCCGTGCCTGCCGCTGGCAGCACCATCCGCGTGGCCCCGCGTGAAGACCGTGTGCACTGGTTTGACACCACCTCTGGTAAACGTCTGAATTAACGGAACACCCCCAGGCTTTGCGCACTTCGTGTCGCACCGCCAACCCCCTTGCAGGGGGCAACACCAGCGCCCCGGCGAAGCCGGTTGCGCGGTGTTCCTTGCATTGGTCGTGGCGGTTGCATAGTCCGCGCCCAATACGCTGGCACTTCGGAAAACTGAAATGACACCTTGGCCTTATCCCTACTGGATTGCCCACCGGGGCGCAGGCAAACTCGCTCCGGAGAACACGCTGGCCGCCTTCCGCCTGGGCGCGCAGCACGGCTACCACATGTTCGAATGCGACGTGAAACTCAGCGCCGACGGTGTGCCCTTTCTGCTGCACGACGCCACGCTGGAGCGCACCACCAGCGGCCACGGCGTGGCGGGCGACCAGCCCTGGGCAACGTTGTCGCAGCTGGACGCAGGCAGCTGGCATTCGCGCAGCTTTGCGGGTGAGCCATTGCCCGGCTTCGAGAACATTGCGCAGTTCTGCCTGCGTAATGGTTTTGCCCTGAACATCGAGATCAAACCCACACCCGGCACCGAGCGCCACACCGGCGAGGTGGTGGCGCAACACGCCGCCCGCCTGTGGGCGCAGGCCAGTGTGCCGCCGCTGCTGTCGTCCTTCCAGCCCGCCGCGCTGCAAGGTGCCCAGGCCGTGGCCCCTGCGCTGCCCCGGGGGCTGTTGCTCGACACACTGCGCACAGGCTGGCTGGACGAAGCACTGCAACTCGGCTGTGTGGCCGTGATCTGCAACCACGCACTGTGGGACAGCAGCACCGTCGCCGCCGTGCAAGGCGCGGGCATGAAGGCGCTGAGTTATACGGTGAACGACGAATGGGCCGCCCAGCGCCTGATTGCGCTGGGCACCGACGGCATCATCACCGACCGCATCGACCGCTTCTCCCCCGCAGCCTGAACGGCGCAGACACAGCAGCTACGGCCCCGGCGTGGCCTCGTATGATGCGGCGATGCCTTTATCCACCCGCCTTCTGGCCCTGCTGCTGACCGCCCTGCTCTGCAGCGGGGCCTTCGCCCAAACCCCGGCAGCAGCGGATACACCCGCGCCCCCCAGCGCGCTGCGCCAGCAACTTGCCGCCATCCCGACCCAGCCCGCTGCAGATGGCGACATCAGCCAGTCGCTGGCCGCGATGGACACCATCCGCACCCAGGCCGAGCTGCTGGTGGCCGACCGCAAAAGCCAGCTCGCCGAGCTGGACAACCGGCTGGCCCAGCTGGGCACCGC
>JAGOEY010000277.1 GCA_017997515.1 Burkholderiaceae bacterium
CGGTACGAGGCGCGTGTGCTGGGCGGGCCGCTGCAGCTGTGCCACACACACCTGCTGCACACACCATCCTGATCTGCTGGGTGTGTGGTAATTGCTATAAAAAAAGTAGCTGGTGACGCTTGTGCAGCATGCGCTAGAGGCCTTTTTGGCTTAAATTCCCAGCCCCCACAGCGGATTCCCGTTCCCCGTATGCTCAGGGCATGCACGCAGCCACCGACGCACTCACCGACTTCGCCACCCGCCACCCCCGGCTCTTCGTGCTGACGGGCGCGGGCTGCAGCGCCGAATCTGGCATCCCCACCTACCGCGACGGCAACGGCGACTGGACGCGCCCCGCGCCCGTCACCTTCCAGGCCTTCACGGGTGACGACACCACGCGCCGCCGCTACTGGGCACGCAGCCTGGTCGGCTGGCCCACGATGGCGCATGCCAAGCCCGGCGCTGCGCACCACGCATTGGCGCAACTGGAGGCAGCGGGCCGCACCAACCTGCTGCTGACGCAAAACGTCGACGGGCTGCACAGCGTCGCAGGCAGCCAGCACACCATCGACCTGCATGGCCGCGTGGACACCGTGCGCTGTATGGGCTGCGAAACCCGCACGCCCCGCAGCGCGCTGCAGACCGAGCTGCGCCAGCGCAACCCACAGTGGGCCGCGCTGGAGGCGAAGGCCGCACCCGACGGCGACGCCGACCTGGACGGCCTGGACTTCAGCCGCTTCGACGTGCCCGACTGCCCGTTGTGCGGCGGCATGCTCAAGCCCGACGTGGTCTTCTTTGGCGAGACCGTGCCCAAGGACCGTGTCACCGCAGCCTTTGCCGCACTCGAAGAAGCCGACGCCATGCTGGTGGCTGGCTCGTCGCTGATGGTGTATTCGGGCTACCGCTTTGTGCAGGCCGCAGCGGCGGCGGGCAAACCCATTGCCGCGGTAAACCTGGGGCGCACGCGGGCCGACGACCTGTTCACCCTCAAGGTGGCGCAGCCGGTGGGGGAGACACTGGCGGCGCTGGTGGCGCGGCTGCCAGCAACATAAAACGATTCAACAAGGGAAAAGAAATGGCAAAAATTGCAGTCATGGGTGCCGGTGCAGTCGGTTGTTATTACGGCGGCATGCTGGCGCGTGCGGGCCATGACGTCACCCTGATCGGCAGGCCGAACCATGTGGACGCCATCCAGCGCGACGGTCTGCTGCTCGACACACAAAGCTTCAAGGAACAAGTGCGCCTGCAGGCCAGCACAGAACCGAGCGCCGTGGCCGGTGCCACGCTGGTGCTGTTCTGCGTCAAGTCCACCGACACCGAAAGCGCCGCTGCCGCCATCCGCCCGCACCTCTTGCCCGGCGCGTTGGTGCTGTCGCTGCAAAACGGCGTGGACAACGCCGTGCGCCTGCAGGCCGCGCTGCCCGCGCAAGAAGTGGCCGCATCCGTGGTCTACGTCGCCACCGAAATGCCCGGCCCCGGCCATGTCAAACACAACGGACGGGGGGAGCTGGTGATTGCCGCATCCCCCAGCAGCGCCGAAGCCGCAGCCCTGCTGATCGCAGCCGGTGTGCCCACCGACATCTCCACCAACGTCGAGGGCGCACTCTGGGCCAAACTCATCCTCAACTGCGCCTACAACGCCTTGTCTGCCATTACCCAGCAGCCCTACGGCCAACTGGTGCAGGGCGAGGGTGTGCAGGACGTGATCCGCGACCTGGTAAACGAATGCCTGGCCGTGGCGCAGGCCGACGGCATCACCGTGCCCGGCGACGTATGGCAGGCCGTGGAACGTATCGCGCAGACCATGCCGCAGCAGTTGTCATCCACCGCGCAAGACCTGGCACGCGGCAAACGCAGCGAGATTGACCATTTGAACGGCTACGTGCTGCGGCGTGGGGAGGTGTTGGGTATTGCGACGCCGGTGAACCGGGTGATGCATACGCTGGTCAAGCTGCTGGAAGAGTCACGGGGGTAGTTGTCTATGCCCACCATGGGCCGCAATGTTGTTCGCAAAGGCCTAGCGACGCAACGCTCAAGCGAAGCAAAGGGGCAACGTGGATACAGGCCGCTTGGCGGCTTTCGGCTAAGAACTGCTACTGCCTACTTTTGAGACTGGATGTTCAACGTTCGAGCTAACCGGACCGTTGTGGTATGTGGCTAAAGGCCCAGAATGAAATGGAGGGCCTTTAGCCGCATGCCGCAATGGGTCCGGTTGAGCGAATGGTTAGGCGTCACTGTAGGTTACCTGTACTTCGCCGCAGTTATAAATTCGCTGAACGTCTCGCACCATACGATTACAGCAAAATACTTCGCTGGATCAACGCCGTTCGGAACCGGAACAACGAAGTTATGGAATGTCTTTACATCCCCGACTCGGATCATTGCCGACTTTAGTCGCTTAAAGTCTGATTCTGTTTCGACAAACTCTGGCGACAAGTACAATTTGTAGTCTGGTCCGGGTGAAAGCCTCCCGACTAAAGATATTGTGCTGGAACCAATTGAAACAGTTCCTTCTCCCCAGTGAAGGGCATCGCTGTCCTTAAGGTCGCGTTTGAACTCTGCGGTGAATTGCACCTGGGAACTGGCGGCCTTGACCTCTTCCGTAGTTGGTGCTCTTGGTGCGATGAGGATGGGTAGTGCGTAGATTCCTCCTGCGAAGCCTACTACTGCTACGGCGAGATGGGAGACCGCAAGAGTTACGGCTGTTTTGGTATTCATAGCTGAACTCGCACAAACCTTTCGATTGTGACGCCTAACGCTTGAGTTCAGCGGTCGCCGCAGGCGATCCGCTGGAACGATGGGTTAGACCCAACGCTTGAAAAGAAACAGCCTCGCACGCAAAACGAGCAGTACAAGGCTGGACGAAAACAACCACCAGCGGAAATGCCTGCATACCTGCCAAAAAGCGCAACGCCACCAGGCGAAGCTCAGCACGCACGCCAGCAC
>JAGOEY010000278.1 GCA_017997515.1 Burkholderiaceae bacterium
GTGGTGCGCCATGCGCCCTGGTGCTGGCTTTCCCAGCGGCAGAAGAAACCTTGCAGTGCGATGGTGAGGCGCACGTCGCTGGTGGTGATTTGCAGCTGTTCGGCGTCGTGTGTCAGCGCAAACGTGGGCAGCGAGAAGCCGCTCACGTCGAAGCGGTCACGCCCTTCCACGGGCAGGTCGCTCAGGCCCGGCGCCACCGTCCAGCTGCGGGGCATTTGCAGCTGGCCCTGCGGCAGCACCAGCACACGCACGATGTCTTCTTCCAGCACCCAGACATGGGCGACAGCGCCGCCGGTGCTGTGCAGGATGATGTGGTTGCCCTCGTGGGACTGGAGGGCGAAGTGGGGAGCTTGATCGAGACGCATGGTGGATCAGCAGGCCTGACGGTCTGAAAAAAGTGGATAACAAAATGGGGGGACGCTGCCGCACGACGCGACAGCGCAGGGTTTACCGGCAGGTCAGCCGGTCTTGCCCAAGAGCACCTGCGGCAGCCACAACGACAGCGCGGGGATGTAGGTCACCAGGCCCAGCGCAACAATCATGAAGGCGAACATGGGCAGCAGGGGTTTGGTCAGCTGGGCCAGTGGCACATTGGACACACGGGACGCTACAAACAGCGTGCTGCCCACGGGCGGCGTGGCAATGCCGATACACAGGTTGAAGGTCATGATGATGCCGAAGTGCACCGGCGAGATGCCCAGCTTCATGGCCACGGGCAGGAAGATCGGGGTGAAGATCAGCAGGCCGGGCGTGATGTCCAGGAAGGTGCCCAGCACCAGCAGCAGGATGTTGAGCAACAGCAGCAGCACGTAAGGGTTGGACGACACACCAATGATGGCCTCACCCAGCATCTGCACCGACCCCGTGCTGGCCAGCAGCCAGGACATGGTCATGGACACCCCCACCATCAGCATCACCACGGCAGTTCCCACCGATGCATTGATGACGCTGCCGACCAGGGTCTTCAGCGTGAGGCTGCGGTAAAGCAGTCCCAGCACCAGGGTGTAGAGCGCGGCCACACCAGCGGCCTCGGTGGCAGTGAAGATGCCACCCACAATGCCGCCCATGATGATCGCAATCATGGCCAGCGCTGGCAGTGCACGCCAGAAGATGTGTGCGGCTTCATTCATTGAATAACGCCGCACATCGGTAGGCAGCTCACCACGCCGCGCGATGATGGCCAGCCACACCATGACCGAGCCTGCCATCAGGATGCCGGGGATGTAGCCCGCAACAAACAACACGTCGACCGGTGTGCCGCCCGAGATCAGCGAATAGACAATCAGCGCGCCCGACGGCGGAATCAGCAGGCCACACGGGGACGAGGCCACGTTGGCTGCCGCACAGATGGGCATGTTGTAGCCCGCCTGGCGTTGCAGCGGTGACAGCGTGGCGCCGACCGATGCCGCGCTGGCCACGGCCGAGCCGGAGATGGCACCAAACAGCGCATTGGCCACCACCGAGATTTGCGCCAGCGAGCCGGGCAACCAGCCCACCAGCACCTTGGCCAGGTCGATCAGGCGCATCGCAATACCACCGGTATTCATCAAGCCACCGGCAAGGATGAACAGGGGAATCGCCACCAGCGTGAAGCTGTCCAGGCTGGACGCCACACGCTGTGCGGAGACGATCAGGGCCGTGTTGGGCGTGGGTGTGACGGTGAACAGCGCCAGCAAGGTGGCGATGCCGATGGAGAAACTCACCGGCACACCAAACATCATGAGCGCGGTGAAGACCACCGCCAGAATCAACAGAGCGGTTGTCATGCGAGCTTCTCCTTTTCCACATGCTCGAGTGCGGCCTCGACCTCGTCAGCAACCTTGAAATCCTGCGGCGCGATCAGGATCAGCACCTGGTAGAACACCATGAACAGGCCTGCGATGGGAATACACGCATACACATAGGCCATGGGCACTTCCAGCGTGGCAGACAGCTGCTCCACCTGCAGCGCACGCAGCACCAGGCGGCCACCGCCATACAGAAACACTGCGGCAGAGAACGCCAGCGTGATGGCCGCCACGGCGCGCATGTGCAGCAGCAGGCTGTTGCCCGACAGCCGGGACTCCAGCATGTTGTAGGCCATGTGCTCCAGCTTGCCGCAAGCGTAGGCGGTGCCCAGCAGGCTCAGCCAGATCACGGCAAAACGCGACACCTCTTCGGTGAAGGTGGCAGGGTTGTTCAGCACGTAACGGCTGAAGACCTGCCACAACACACAAAGGAACAGCACCAGAAAACTCAGGACGAGACCGACTTCAAGCAGCCGGTCGGCGACCTTGCGCAGTGATTTCAGCATAGGGACATCTCATGGATGGCGCAGCGGCCGGACAGCCCGCTGCGCCTCGGGGCACAAAAGGATCAGCGGGTGGCTTCGATCTGGTCGAGCAGCGTCGCGATCTTGGCGTTCTTGCGCTCTTCGTCCATCATGGGTTTGACCTTGGCCACGAAGGGTGCCTTGGCCGGGCTGCTGATCTTCACGCCGAGTTTTTCTGCGGCAACGGCTTCGGTCTTTTCAGCCTCGGCCCAGACCCCGCGCTGGAACACCGAGGATTCCTTGGCTGCGGCCATCAGTGCGTCCTGCAGCGGCTTCTTGAGCGAAGCCCACTTGTCGGCGGAGATGACCAGCACGTCGGGCACCATCTGGTGTTCGGTCTGCGAGAAGAACTTGCTCACCTCGCCATGGCGGCCTGTGGTCAGGGCGGTGATGTTGTTCTCGGCACCGTCCACCACACCCGCCTGCAGCGCGGGGTAAACCTCACCCCAGGCCATAGGCGTGGGCGATGCACCCAGCGCCTGGATCATCTTGATGGTGGTGGGGCTTTGTTGCACACGGATCTTCATGCCCTTGAGGTCGTCCGGCGTGGTGATGGCCTTCTTGGCGTAGAAGCTGCGCGCACCCGAGTCATAAAAGGTCAGGCCGATGAA
>JAGOEY010000279.1 GCA_017997515.1 Burkholderiaceae bacterium
ACGCTACCAATTAGATAGCTACATCCGCTTGCCAGCTGGGTTCCAGCAACCAATTTGGCACTAAAAATCAGCCTCCAAACCGCCGCGACGCAATCTCCAGCAACCCGTCAAAGATCAGGTTTTCCACCAGGTCAAAGCTGCGGGTCATGCTCGGGGCCATCTTCCAGCCGGCGCCGCCGGTCATGATGCAGACTGGCTCCGCACCACAGTGCTGGCGCACATGCTGCACCATACATTCCACCGCCCCGGCAATCGCGTAGGTGCCGCCACTGGTCAGCGCATCACTGGTGTTGGTCGGGAACAAACGGACTTCGCCGGTGGGCACATGTAAACCTGCGGTGCCGGACTCGAGCGCCCGCAGCATGATGCCGTGGCCCGGCAGGATCAGCCCGCCCAGGAAGCGGCCTTCTGCATCCACCGCCTCCACCGTCACCGCCGTGCCCACCATCACCACCACCATCGGGCGGGGTGCCCCTTGGGCCAGCATGCGGTGGCGTGCACCGACCATGGCCACCCAGCGGTCGGCTCCCAGGCGGGACGGATGGTCATAACCGTTCGTCAGGCCCGACTCCTCCGCGCTGGAGACCACCCACTGCGGCGTGATGTCCCACAGCTCCATCTGCTCCTGCACACGGCGGCGAACGGCCTCCCCCGCCACCACACAGCCCAGCATGCTGGTGGGGGTGGGCAGGCAGGCCCAGTCGGTCTCGGCAAGGCGGTCAATGTTTTCAAGAAACTCCGCACCATGTGCCAGCACATGGGCATCAGGACGCGGAGCGCTGTACAGCGCCCATTTCAGCCGGGTATTGCCGACATCAATTGCCAAGAATGTCATGGGGCGGATTATGGCTGCTGTGTGACAGTGTGTTCATGCTGCGGGCCGTGTGTTCAAACCGCCCCCATCCAGCATGCACGCTGCACGGCAGCCATCTTGCTGTCCACCTTGAGTTTGCCCATGGCGTTGGCCAGGTGGTAGTTGACGGTGCGTTCGGTGCACTGCATCCGCTGAGCACTCTGGCGGGCCGTCAGCCCCTCGAAGGCCAGCTGGATACATTCACATTCGCGCGGACTCAGTATGGAGCGCTGGGCCACGATGGCGCGGCGCACCTGCGGCCAGATGTTGAGCGCCGACCAGGCCAGTGCGGCGGCTTCAGACCGGTCGTGTAACTCCCGCGGGCTGAACATGAAACACTCGAAGGCGCGGCCCGCGGGCAGAGAGAACTCGATACGCACCACCGTCTGGAATCCGCGTGCCAGCCACAACAGCCGCCAGCGCACCGTGCCCAGAACATCCGACTTGGCAATGTGTTGCCAGGCCACCATGGGGCCATCACTTTCTCGCCAGGTTGCGCCGAAGTCGCGGCTTTCCGCCAACGCCCGGGCCGCGTCGGCGACCACCGGTGGGTGAACAGCCACCACCTCGCGGTCTTCAATGCCCCCAAACGGGTCCGGCCCCAGCACCACCACAGCCTCCACGGAATGCCCACGCAGCACGGCAACCCAGTCGCTCAGGATGCCATCGAGGTTGATACTGTCAAAGTTAGCAGGCGGTTGCATCGACGTGTGGTGAAAGAAGCTCCACAATGGTACGGCACTCTTTTGCCCTCTCTGCCCCATCTGACGTTCGCCTTCACCGCAGCCACCACCGTGCCACAACACTCTGCCCTGCATATCCGCCAGTTTCTTTTAAGCCGCTGGCCAGTTCTGGCGCGTGTGGTGCACTGGCTTTCGCAGACTTACAAGGACATCAGCCAAGCCCCCCTGGAGCCCATCCTCCACTACTCCAGCCCCCGGGTCCGATGGGCTGGGTTTTTTATGTTCACCGGCCATCCCTTGTTTGCCCTTGTCTGGGGGGTGTGGCTGCCACAGCCCTGGGAAAGCTTCTGGCTGCGGGGGGCCGTGGCCATGACGGGGCTGCTGCTGCTGTTCCACGACCGAATTTTTACCCTGTCGGGCACCACCATCCAATGGGTTTTCAGCCTGGTGGCCTGGCTGCAACTGCCCGTCTTCTTCAGCTGGATGTACCTGTGCAACGGGGGCAACACCGTCTGGCTGGCCAGTATGGTGTCCATGGTGCTGATTTATTACCACCTGACCGACTGGAGGCTGGCCACACTCGGCACCGCCGCAGGCGGATTGGTGGCCTGGTTGTTGTTTGCCTGGATCGGCCCCAACGCCATTCCAATTGCAAACCACCAGTACAAGATGGATGCAGCGGTGCTGGGTTTTTCGTGGTCCGCGGCGCTGGTGCTGGGTTTCTCGTCTGCCAATTTGCGGCGGGAACACCTGAAAAACACCCTGGCCACGGTTGGCATCATGGCGCACGAGCTGCGCACCCCGCTGGCAACCATGTCGCTGATTGGTGAAGCCTTGATGGGCAACAGCCGCATCCAGACCACGGGGGCCGCCAACAGCATGAATGAAAAGCTGGGCAAACGGCTGCAGGTGCTGGTTCACAACATGAACCACCAGATTGACACCCAGATCGTCAACGCCCGCCTGCTGAACCTCCCCAGCCACAAGGAGCATGTACAAGCCGGTGTGCTGATCCGCAACATCGTCACGGACTACCCCTACCGCAGTGCCCAGGAACGCAGCTGTGTTGTGCTCCAGGTTCTGCAGGATTTCACCTTTGAATTTTCCGCCGCCGTGTTTTCCCAGGTCATGGACAACCTGATCAAGAATGCACTCAAAGCCCTGGCGGCCGCAGATGTGCCTGTGCAGCATGGTGACCTTGTCATCACCGTGGACGTATGGGAAGGCCGTGGGCGGGTCACCGTGGTGGACAAAGGTGTGGGTATCGCCCCCCACCTGCAAACCCACATCTTTGATGCATTTTTCTCTACCGACCGTGGCACCGGCCATGGGCTGGGGCTGGCCTTTTGCCGGCGCGCCGTCCAGGGCG
>JAGOEY010000280.1 GCA_017997515.1 Burkholderiaceae bacterium
GCCACGAATCGCAGATTTGAAAGTGAACAGGAAAGTCAATGAAATCAACGATCTACCAACACCACCTCCGCGCCAGTGCTAGCTTTTCGTACCGTCACTTATTGCACTGAAAACGAGGAGACCCCAGGTTGCCCCAGCGCGCAGCGCTGGGGACGCAGACAGCGGGGTCGCCTTTTCTTTGGTGACTTTCTTTTGGCGAAGCAAAAGAAAGTTACTCGCACGCCGGGCGACTCCCGGCCTCCGCCCCGAAACCATGCATGCTCTAAATCCAGCGCACAAGCTCTGGCTTCAACAGGCTCTGCCCGAACGGTAAGTGGAGATAGTCAGGTCCTACAAAAACAATAGCTACTAGCGCTTGATACATAAGCGCTAGCGCCAAAAACGACTCAAGGTTTTCAGAAAACTCAAGCCAACGGCAATCTCAACCCCACCCTCAAACCCTTGGGCACCACAGACTCCGCCACCGTCTGTCCCCCATGCCGCAACGCAATCTCTTCCACGATCGACAACCCCAGCCCACACCCCCCCGGCTTGTCCGACCCGCGCCAGAACCGCGCAAACATCTCCGTCAGTTGGGCGCGCGACACGCCCGGTCCGTCGTCTTCCACCACCAGCAGTGCGTTGCGGCCCGGCACGGTGGTCACGCGCACGGTAACGGTGGCGCCTTCGCCCGCGTAGTGCAGCGCGTTGTCGATCAGGTTGTTCAGCGCCTCGCGCAGCAGCAGCGGCTGGCCTTGCATGCTCAGGCGGTCGTCGCCTTCGTAGCCCAGGTCGATGCCTTGCGCCAGTGCGCGAGCCGCCCATTCGCGTGCCACTTCGCGGGCCAGGGCGGCCAGGTCGATGGTCTGCATCTCCACGCTGGATTCGGATCGCGCCAGCTGCAGCAACTGGTGCACCAGGTGGGCGCTGCGTTGCGCAGCGGACAGCACTTTTTTCAGACGTTCCTGCACGGCGGGTTCGTGGCTTTCGTGCAGGGCCAGTTCGGTCTGGCCGATGAGGCCGGCCAGTGGCGTGCGCAACTGGTGGGCGGCGTCGTTGAGAAAACGCTTTTCCTTTTGCTGGCCGCGTGCCACGGCTTCAAGCAGGCGGTTGATGGTGCTCGCCAGGGAATGCACTTCTTGCGGGGCAGACGTCAGCTCGATGGGGGTGAGGGGGTCGGTGCCACCCTGGGGGCGCGCGCCCGCCTGCTCGATCTGTGCCTCCAGGCGTTTGAGGGGCTGCAGGCCGCGCAGCACACCGGCATACACCAGCGCACTCAGTGCCAGGCCCATCAGGCCCATCGGCAGCAGCATCTGTTCCAGAAGTTCCTGCGCGATGCGCTCGCGGACCGTCAGGCTTTGTGCCACCTGCACACGCAGGGTCTGGCGTGTCTGCGGGGTGCCGTAGTCCACATCCAGCAGGGCCACGCGCACGGGGCGGTCATCCACGCGGGCGTGGTACAGGTAGGGGTCGCCCACGCGCACCTCCACCGGCGGTGGTGGAGGCAGCTGGGCATTGCCCAGCAAAAAGCGGCCGGGCGGCGACGACACCATGTACGTGATGCGGTCGGCCGGGTCTTGCTCCAGGATGTCCTGCGCGGCTTTGGGAAAGTCCACCAGCAAGCCGTCGCCAATCGGTTTGATCTGCCGGGCCAGCGCGCGCACCGACTGGGTCAGCGTCTGGTCGATGCCCTTCTCGCCGTTTTGCAGCGCAATACGCCACGCCAGAAAACCGCCCGACAGCCACAGCACCAGCTGGGGCAGCAGCAGCCACAGCAGGAGCTTGCGTTGAAGGGAAACGCCGGGGACGTGGCGCATCTCAGTACAGGGCGGAAGGCGCGCTGCGCCTCAGGGGAGCGTTCATGGTTTTTCGAGCATGTAGCCCAGCCCGCGGATGTTGCGGATGGCCAGGTTCGACAGGTCCAGCTTTTTGCGCAGGCGGTGCACGTACACCTCCAGCGCGTTGGAGTTGAGCGGCGGCGCAGCGGTTTGCCCCGGCTCGGGCGGGCTGGCGCGCCAGGCGGCCAGCACGTCGTCGCGGGTGACCACTTCGCCGCAGCGGTTGACCAGCAGCTCCAGCAGTTCCCATTCGCGCTGCGTCAAGTCCAGCGGCTCGCCGTTCAGGGTCGCGGTCTGGCTGGCGTGGTCCAGCAGCAGAGGCCCCAGCGCGGTGCTGGGCCCGCCCGCTGCGCTGCTGGCCTGTGTGAACGCGGGTTGCCGTGCGCGGCGCAGCATGGCCTGCAGGCGGGCCTGCAGTTCCTGCATGTTGAAGGGCTTGGTGATGTAGTCGTCGGCCCCGGCGTTCAGGCCGCGCACGCGGTCTTCCACGCCGTCGCGTGCGGTGAGAATCAACACCGGCAGCCCGGCAATGTGTGCGCGCGCCCAGGTCAGCAGGTCCATGCCGTCGGCACCGGGCAGGCCCAGGTCCAGAATGATTCCGTCCACCGCCTGGGTCTGTAAAAGCGCCGTGGCTTCGGCCACGCTGGAGGCCGTGCAGACACCGAACCGCAGCTGCAAAAGCTGCCCGGTCAAGGCGTCCAGCAGCAGTGCATCGTCTTCAACTATCAGTATCGTGGCCATGCGATTGAGCATAACAAAGCACTTTGAGCGGCAGCGGAGCGACGCTCAGGGAAACCCCCGATAAGACAATTAATTATTGTAATTAAAATACCGACTGCGCTGAACGGCAGCGGGTTCACGGTGCACAACTGGATTCATAACATCGAGGAGACAAGGGTATGTGGAAGATGACAAAGATCGCCGCGTTGGCGGTGGGCCTGGCGGCAGCGATGTCCGCCAGCGCGGGGGAGGTCGAGGTCCTGCACTACTGGACGTCGGGCGGCGAGGCCAAGTCGGCCGCCGAGCTCAAGAAGATCATGCAATCCAAGGGCCATACCTGGCGCGACTTTGCCGTGGCCGGTGGCGG
>JAGOEY010000281.1 GCA_017997515.1 Burkholderiaceae bacterium
TGGGATTTGAACTGGCACTGGAACGCAGACGGGTTTGATGCCCGCTCCCGGCGACCAGCCCAGCTAGAAAACCCGCTTGCAGGTCTACAATCCGGCAGGCTTTTCGATGGAGTTCGCACTGGTTCGCGGCAGCCCGCAGCGCTTCGATTGCGTACTTTCAATAGTCGTTTGGTGCGGGATTCCACCCCACCACCATCCTCATGACCAAGGCCGTTTACTGGCATCCAGTGAACGGCCTTTTTCTTTGTGGGACCAGCTCTGCTGTAGTTACAAGCTTGGCCCTTTGCACGGCAACCCTATTCTTGGTTGCCCCATGCTTTTTCCATCAAAAATCGCTCTGCTTTGTTATGAACATCACGGTCAACGAAGAACTCCTTGCCTACATCGACCCCCTGACCGAGGATGAAAAATCTGCGCTGGAGCGCAGCATCCTGGCGGAGGGGTGCCGGGATGCGCTGGTGCTGTGGGGTGATGTGCTGGTGGACGGGCACAACCGCTACGCCATTTGCAGCAAACACGGTATACCTTTTAATACAGTGCAGAGCCAGTTGTTCCAATCCATGGACGATGTGCACCTGTGGATGATTGAGCAGCATTTGGGCCGGCGCAGTCTGTCTGATTTTCAGCGAGGGGTGCTGGCCCTGCGAAAGAAAGGCATTTTGGCCGCGCACAACAAGCCGCCAACCGATGCGGCTCCCGTCCCCGCCCCGGAGCCGAAAGTGTCGCGCGAGGCCGTGGCGAAAGAGGCGCGTATCAGCGCCAACACCATCAGCCAGATTGAGAAGATTCAAAAAACAGCGGCCCCCGAACTGATCGCGGCGATCAAAGCCGGGGCGGTCTCCATCAACGCAGCGGCCACGGTGGCTTCACTGCCGGTTGAAGCGCAGGTGGCGGCAGTGGCGGGGGGCAAGAAGGAGTTGCAGCAGGCCGCCCGCCAAGTGCGTGAAGCCAAAGCGGTGGAGCGTACGGAGTCAGAAACACCTGAAGGCGTGATTGCCCGGCTCAAACAGACAATTTCGCAGCTGCAGTCCGAGAACGCTGCATTAAAGGAAAAGCTGGCTGCGTTGGGTTGAGTTGAGGGCATTGATGCCCCCATGGGTATCAGCTGGCCAGCAGTTTGGTTTTTTCAGCGGCAAATTCTTCTTCGGACAGGATGCCCTGCGCCTTGAGTTCACCCAGGTTTTTCAGCATTTCCAGTTTTTCAGGCGTGATGCCTCCAGCCGCAGGTGCCGTTGCGACGGCCACTGGTGCGGGGGCCACAGGGGCGACCTGGGGTTGCGCAGCAGCGGCGGGTTTGTTCATCTTGTTGGTGACCGCGTTGGCGGTGCCCACCACGACGGCGGTGCGTGCCATGGTGCCCAGCAGGCTGGTGCGGGGGGCTGCGGGTGCGGCGGGGCGTCGGCGCATGATCATGATTCAACTCCTTCAATGGATGGTGTGAGAGCGGTTGCGAGGGCGTTTTGCCATGGGGTTTGCAACCGCCTTGGTGCCCAAGGTAGCACTTCCGTACCGCTGTATTCGTTGGTTGCGTGGGGTGTTTGACGCGCGTATTGGCCCACAATCACCCACGGGTTGCCGCGGGTGCTGTGTGTCTTTGCGATACTCCCCGTATGCAATTGCAGAATATTCTTTTTTCCCAGGGTTTTGGCACGCGCCGGGTGTGTGCGGGGCTGGTGCAGCAGGGTTTTGTCCAGGTGTACCCGTCTGCCGAAGCGACGGAGCCCGAGCTGGTCACGGACTCGGCGGTTGAACTGGAGCCCGAGGGCCTGCGTTTCCGCGTGAATGGTGTGGAATGGGCGTATTTCGAGAAGGCCTATGTCGCGTTACACAAACCGGCCGGCACGGAATGCTCACAAAAACCGTCCACCTACCCCAGCATCTACACGTTGCTGCCGTCCCCCTTGCGGCTGCGGCCCAGCAAAAGTGCGGTGCAGGGTATCCAGGCCGTCGGGCGGCTGGACCAGGACACGACGGGTTTGCTGCTGCTCAGTGACGACGGCCAGTTCATTCACCGCATGAGTGCCCCCAAGAAACACGTGCCCAAGGTCTACGACGTGACCACCAAACACCCGATTGACGCGGTGCAAGTGCAAAAGCTGCTGGACGGTGTGGTGCTGGACGACGACCCGAAACCCGTGCGTGCTGCCGCCTGTGAGGTGGCGGGCGACCATCTGCTGCACCTGACACTGACCGAGGGCAAGTACCACCAGGTCAAACGTATGCTGGCGGCGGTGGGCAACCGGGTGGAAGGTTTACACCGCTCGCGGATTGGTGGGCTTGATCTGCGCGGCCTGGCACCGGGGGAGTGGTGCTGGCTGCGCGAGGCGGATCTGGAACTGCTGAAACCCCTGTCAGCGGCGAAGGCATAAACGCCACAATCGGGCAGGTTTTGGCGGCTGCCCGGCGCTACACTCGCGGCCTATCCTGAAAGAGTCTTGCCGTGAAATTCCTCTGCCGCCGCGCCTCCCTTGTTTCTGCTTGCCTGGTGTGGTTGTTGGCCGCACCCGCGGTGTACGCGGCACCGCCGCTGTTTGTGCTGAACTCGCAGGACGCCAACGTCAGCGTGATCGACCCGGTGACGTGGACCGAGACCCAGCGGATTCCCACCGGCAAGGAGCCGCACCATATTTACCTGACGCCGGACGAGAAGTCGCTGCTGGTGGCCAATGCCACGTCGGACACGCTGACCTTTCTCGACCCCCGTACGGCCGAGGTGCAGCGCACGGTAAAGGGTATTGTGGACCCGTACCAGCTCCGCTTTTCGCCCGACATGAAGTGGTTCGTGACGGTGGCCAACCGCCTGAACCATGTGGACTTTTACCGCTGGGACGGCAAGGACTTCACCCTGGTCAAACGGGTGCCGTCCAGTAAAACACCCAGCCACCTGTGGATCGACAGCAAAAG
>JAGOEY010000048.1 GCA_017997515.1 Burkholderiaceae bacterium
GCCGCGTCGAAGCTGTGTAACGTGTCCCAGCGCTGGCGCAGGTCGTTGCCGGGTGCGGGGCCGATGGCAATCAGCGGCAGCGCGACGGCGTCGAACCCGCGCGCCTGCAACTGCTCTGTCCACGCAAGCGCTTCACGTTCTGGCCGGGTGACGATGATGCGCATGGATGCGCCGCCGCTCAGTGTGCGCCCGCTGCTTGCAGCTCGGCGGCCACACGTTCACCCAATGCTGCGGCCTGGGCCAGGTCACGCACCTCGGCGGTGCCGCTGGCGTGTAACAGGGGGCGGGTGGGCTGTTCGGGGTCGCCCCAGGCGGCGTCGAGTTGGAGGGAGTAAGCACCCCCAGATGCCGGGGTCAGCGTGGCATGCGCCGCCAGCGGCATGGAGCAGCTGCCGCCCATGGCGCGGCTCACGGCGCGTTCGGCCGACACGGTGAGCCAGGTTTCTGTGTGCACCAGCGGGCGCAGGGCGTCCACCAGGTCCTGGCGGTCGGTGCGGATCTCGATGCCCAGGGCGCCCTGGCCTGCAGCGGGCAGCATCTCGGTCGGCGCAAAAACCTGGCGAATACGGGCGCCCAGATCCAGGCGCTTGAGCCCCGCAGCAGCGAGCACGATGCCCGCGTACTGGCCTTCGTCGAGCTTGCGCAGCCGGGTGTCCAGGTTGCCACGCAGGGGCTCGATGCGCAGATCGGGCCGCAGCGCACGGATCAGCACCGTGCGGCGCAGGCTGGATGTGCCCACCACCGCGCCCTGCGGCAGATCGGCCAGGCTGGCGAATTGGGGGGAAACAAAGGCGTCGCGTGGGTCTTCACGCTCCATCACACAGGCCAGCGCAAAACCGTCGGGCAGGTCCATGGGCACGTCTTTGAGGGAATGCACCGCCAGGTCGGCGCGGCCTTCTTCCAGCGCGGTTTCCAGCTCTTTCACGAACAGGCCTTTGCCACCCACCTTGCTGAGGGACCGGTCCAGGATCTGGTCACCCTTGGTGGTCATTCCCAGCAGCGTGACCTGGTGGCCCTGCGCCTGCAGCAAGGCTTTGACGTGTTCGGCCTGCCACAGCGCCAGGCGGCTTTCGCGCGTGGCGATGGTGATGGAAAGCGGGGTGGGGCTGGGGTGGCTCACGGCGGTGTCGGGGGGGTCAGGGTGGGGTGAAAGTGCTTGGAGACTGGCGCAGAACATGCATGCATCCGGTGCATGTGTGTGCCGAGCACGGTGGGCGGAATGCTAGCATGCATGGCTGTTCCCACGTGTCCTAACCAAAGGTTCCCTGCCGTGAAAAAGTCCGACAAAGAACAACCCCTGATCGACGACATCCGCCTGCTGGGCCGCATGCTGGGCGACGTGATTCGCGAGCA
This sequence comes from Burkholderiaceae bacterium, assembly GCA_017997515.1. Next base: position 1,354 of record JAGOEY010000048.1, read on the forward strand.
GGAGGGGTCTGCGGCCTTCGAGCTGATCGAGCAGGTGCGCAAGCTGTCGGTGGCGTTCCGGCGCGACGCCGATGCCGAGGCCGACAAGGCGCTGAAGAAGCTGCTCAAGTCGCTCAGCGCCGACGAAACAGTGCGCGTGATCCGCGCCTTCACCTATTTCTCCCACCTGGCCAACCTGGCCGAAGACCGCCACCACATCCGCCGCCGCATCGTGCACGAACGTGCGGGCAACACCCAAGAGGGCAGCATTGAAGTGGCTCTGTCGCGCCTGCGCTGGGCCGGGATAGCTCCTAAAGTCATAGCGCAGACACTGGCCAGCAGCTACGTGTCGCCGGTGCTCACCGCGCACCCGACCGAGGTGCAGCGCAAAAGTATCCTGGACGCCGAGCGCGACATCGCCCAGCTGCTGACCGCCCGCGACGACATCAAAACCCAGGCGCTGCTCTACGCCGCATCGAAAGACGCACTCACCCCGCGCGAGCTGGCTGCCAATGAAGCGCTGCTGCGCGCGCGCGTCATGCAGCTGTGGCAAACGCGCCTGCTGCGCTTCAGCAAACTCACGGTGGCCGACGAGATCGAGAACGCACTGAGTTACTACGAGTCCACCTTCCTGCGCGAGATTCCGCGCATTTACGCCGACCTGGAGCGTGAGCTGGGCAACTACCCGGTCGCCAGCTTTTTGCGCATGGGCCAGTGGATTGGCGGCGACCGCGACGGCAACCCTAACGTCAGCGCGCAAACGCTCGAATACGCACTGCGTCGCCAGTCCGAAGTGGCGCTGCGCCACTACCTGACCGAGGTGCATTACCTGGGCGGTGAGTTGTCCATTTCTGCGCGGCTGGTTGAGGTGTCACCCGAGATGCAGGCCTTGGCCACCCGCTCACCCGACCCGAGTGAACACCGTGTGGACGAGCCCTACCGCCGTGCGCTCACAGGTATGTACGCCCGCCTGGCCGCCACACTGAAAGACCTGACCGGTGGTGACGCCGCCCGCCACGCTGTGGCCCCGCAAAACGCCTACGCCCTGGCCGAGGACTTTCTGGCCGACCTGCGGGTCATCCAGGCGTCCCTCGCCGCACACCACGGCGCGGCGCTGGTGGCGCAACGCCTGCACCCGCTGATCCGTGCGGTCGAAGTGTTTGGTTTCCATTTGGCCACCGTCGATTTGCGCCAAAGCTCCGACAAACACGAAGAAGTGGTGGCCGAGCTGCTGGCCGTGGCACGGGTGGAGGCGAACTACAGCGCGCTGGACGAAGACGCCAAACGCAAAGTGTTGCTCGGCCTGCTGAACGACGCCCGCCCGCTGCGGGTGATGGGCACCGATTACTCCGACCATGCCCGCGCCGAGCTGGCGATCTTCGAGGCCGCCAAAACCATGCGTGCGCGTTTTGGTGTGCAGGCCATCCGCCACTACATCATCAGCCACACCGAAACGGTGAGTGACCTGCTTGAAGTGCTGCTGTTGCAAAAAGAAGTGGGCCTGGTGCGCGGCACACTCGACCAGTCTGCGGTGGCCGACCTGATCGTGGTGCCCCTGTTCGAGACCATTGAAGACCTGCGTAACGCCGCACCCATCATGCGCGACTTCTACGCGCTGCCGGGTGTCGCCAAACTGCTGCAGCGCAGCGGGGCCGAGCAGGACATCATGCTGGGATATTCCGACAGCAACAAGGATGGCGGCATCTTCACCAGCAACTGGGAGCTGTACCGCGCCGAGATTGCACTGGTCGAGCTGTTCGACGAGCTGGCCAATAGCCACAACATCACCCTGCGCATGTTCCACGGTCGGGGCGGCACGGTGGGGCGTGGCGGTGGCCCGAGCTACCAGGCCATCCTGGCGCAGCCGCCCGGCACCGTGCGCGGCCAGATCCGTTTGACCGAGCAGGGCGAAGTGATCGGCTCCAAATACGCCAACCCCGAGATTGGCCGCCGCAACCTGGAGACACTGGTTGCCGCCACGCTGGAGGCCACCCTGCTGCAGCCCACCAAACCTGCCACCAAGGCCTTTTTGCAGGCCGCGTCCGAGCTGTCGGTGGCGAGTATGGGTGCCTACCGCGCGCTGGTGTACGACACAGCAGGCTTCACCGACTACTTCTTCGGCTCCACCCCGATCCGCGAGATTGCCGAGCTGAACATCGGCTCGCGCCCCGCGTCGCGCAAACCGAGCCAGAAGATTGAGGATTTGCGCGCCATCCCCTGGGGTTTCAGCTGGGGCCAGTGCCGCCTGACCTTACCCGGTTGGTTTGGTTTTGGTGCGGCGGTGGATGCGTTTGTGAACACCGCTGGTGAAGACCCGAAAGCCCGCCTGGCCCTGCTGCAGAAGATGTACCGCGACTGGCCGTTCTTCCGCACCCTGCTGTCCAACATGGACATGGTGCTGGCCAAGAGCGACCTGGCGCTGGCATCACGTTATTCCGAGCTGGTGAGCGACGCCCGCCTGCGCAAGAAAATTTTCACCGCCATCGAAGCCGAATGGCAGCGCACGGCCGACGCGCTCACGCGTATCACCGGCGACAAAACCCGCCTGGCAGGCAACGAATCCCTGCAACGCTCCATCCGCCACCGCTTTCCGTACATCGACCCGCTGCACCACTTGCAGGTGGAGCTGGTGCGCCGTTACCGCGCGGGGCAGAGCGACCAGCGGGTGCAGACGGGTATCCATATCTCGATCAACGGGATTTCGGCGGGGCTGCGCAATACCGGGTAGAACCAGACTTCTTTCGAGGGGGCAAGGAGAGCCCATACAAGCGCTGGTCGCTCTGCCCTTGTGACGCTTTCCTCGGACCTGGGGGCTGCAGTTGTGGCACCGTTTGTAGCGGCCTGCTTGCATACGCAAGACGGGGCTTGCTTCAAAAATAGCACATGGGGTTTATGGCAATCTTGGGATCAGGTGCTTTTCTTGGCAGGCGGGCGGGTGCGCTTCTGCGCAACAGGATGTGGCGTGGCAAAAAGCGTGTGCCGTGCCGCGGCCGTGATCGCAGCCACTGCTGGATCGGTGATACGCCGCTCGATCGAGATGGCGTAGAACTCTTCCATCAGGTCATCCGGTGCGCCAAGAGACTGCACCTGGTACTGGTGGGTGATTTCGCTGGACAACACGGCTGGCGCAGCAAACACACCCTGGCCTTCGCGCCCAAAAGCTTTTTGCAGTGCACTGTCGTCAAATTCTGCGGCAACGACGGGCCTCAGCCCATGCTGCCCCAGCCACGCATCGAGCCGTGGGCGCAAGGCGGAGGCAGCGGTGGGGAGCAGCATCGGTAAAGTTGCGAGGCACGCAGGGAAATCCCGCCGCACTTTCTGAATGGTGAGACCCGAGCGGCGCAGCAGTTGGGGCGCTGCAAAGAATTCGATGCCCGTGCGTCCCAGCAAATGGGTATACGCACGTACGCTGAGGCTTGCCGGTGCGGGAACGTCCGACACGATGAGGTCGAGCCTGTGGACTGCCAGCTCGGCCAGCAGAGTTGTCAGCCCCCCCTCGTGGCAGACCAGCTGGGGTGGTGCGGCCAGCGCCATGGCGGGCTCCAGCACGTGGAAGGCCACGGCTTTGGGGACCGAGTCCACGATACCGACACGCAGCACGCTCTGGCGCCGCGTGTCGTGGCCGGTGCTCAGTGCGTCTTGCAAGGCATCCCCCAAGGTGAATATTTCGGCCGCATAACGAGCCACCAGGCGGCCTGCATCCGTGGGTTCGAGTCCGCGCCCGGCCTTGCGCAGCAGCGGCTGGCCAATGCGCGCCTCAAGCTGCTTGATCTGGCCGCTCAGGGTCTGCGGCGTCAGGTGCAGTTGTTCGCTGGCCCGCACCAAGCCACCGGCACGTAACACGGTATGGAAATAACGCAGGTGTTTGTAGTTCATCGGCAGTTCGACTTTTTAGTTCGATTTATTCGAAGTGATGGTGCTTATTTTCTGATTTTTTCAGAAGCATATTCTGCATAAAGTTCTTTCACGCCAACCACGGTGTTGAAAGGACGTCCCATGCAATGCCCCCAATGTTCCCAGTCGCCTCTGGTCATATCCGAGCGCCAGGGCCTGGAGATCGACTACTGCACACGTTGTCGAGGCGTGTGGCTCGACCGCGGCGAGCTCGACAAGCTGATCGAGCGCTCGGCGGACATGGGCCGCGCGCCCTCACGCTCCCAGGCACACCGCACCCGAAGATCCGCGTGGTTGGGTGAAATTTTCGACTGACGCCGTCAATCCCCCTTTTTTTGTCAACCAATCTGTCAACCCAAGGAAGCACCATGCGTACCTATCCCCGCAACAGCCCTCAAGCCGCCGCCCGCCTGGTTGCCATGGCGGCACTGGCCGATGGCCACCTGAGCTTGAAGGAAATCCAGAAGCTGGAGCAGGCGCACGCAGCGCAGCGGCTCGGACTGTCAGCCATCGCCTTCTCGGAGGTGCTTCAGTGCTTGTCAGAAGACCTGTTGGCTACCGCCTTCACGCACTGGGGCACGGCCTGCCAACTGGACGCGGACGTGTTGCCTGCGTTGCTCAGTGAAGTCGATGACCCTGCGCTGCGCCATGCGGTGATTGCTCTGTGCGTCGAAGTGGCGCAGGCCGATAGCCATCTGCTGCCATCGGAGTGCGGCCTGATCGCCGGCATGGTGCTGCACTGGCAGGATGTTCCGCACGGCCGCCAGGCTGCTGCCGCTGTGCTGCAGCCTGCGCGCACCTGAGTCGCATGCACTGCACAGCCCCTGAAGCTTGAGCTTCCCACTCCCGAACCCCGACCTTCATCCATGCCGTGACTGATTTTCTTCTGATGCCATTTCTGGGCCAGGCCGTGTGGCTCTGGCTTGTATTCGTCACCGTGGTGGTGGCGCTGCTGGCCTTCGACCTGGGCGTGCTGCACAAGGACGACCATGCCATCGGCATTGGTGAAAGCCTGCGCCTGTCGGCAGGCTACATCGGCGTTGCCGTCCTGTTCGGCTGCTGGCTGTGGTGGCAGCTTGGTGCGGAGCGTGGCATCGAGTACTTCACGGGTTTCGTGATCGAGAAGTCGCTCTCCATGGACAACGTGTTCGTGATCGCGATGATCTTCTCGTTCTTCGCCATTCCGCGCCAATACCAGCACCGTGTGCTGTTCTGGGGCATTCTCGGTGTGATCGTGCTGCGTGCGCTGATGATCGGCCTGGGTGCTGCGCTGGTCACCCAGTTCTCGTGGGTGTTGTATGTGTTCGGCGCATTTCTGGTGGCCACCGGCGTGAAGATGCTGTGGATGGCCGACCACAAGCCTGACCTGGAAAACAACGTGCTGCTGCGCTTCCTGCGCAAGCGCATGCGGGTGACGCCCACCCTGCGCGGCAATGCCTTCTTCGTGCGTGAGCCGCAAGCTCCAGGCGGTGCTCCGGTGTTGTGGGCCACCCCCTTGTTCCTGGCCTTGTGCCTGGTGGAGTTTGCCGACCTGATCTTCGCTGTGGATTCGGTGCCTGCGATTTTCGCCATCACCACCGACCCGTTTATCGTCTACACCAGCAACATCTTCGCCATCCTGGGCCTGCGTGCCCTGTACTTCGCACTGGCCGCCATGATCCACCGGTTCGTGTACCTCAAATACGCGTTGGCCCTGGTGCTGGTGTTTATCGGCAGCAAAATCTTTCTGGTGAATCTGGTGGGCAAGTTCCCGCCGCTGCTGAGCTTGTCCGTGACGGCTGCCTTGATCGCAGGGGGCGTGCTGGTGTCGCTGTGGAAGACCCGCGGCCAGGCGGCGACAAGCCTGGACGCACCTGACTCGCCACCAAGCGGCCCCGGTGTATGAGGCAGCCATTCACATGCGGGAGGTGCTTGCGTTGCGGGCACTCTGGTGGCTGCTGGTGGCTGCAGCCTTGCAGGCCACTCCCGGGTCAGTACAGCTGTATTGCTATGTAATTAATAGCTGTCTGCGCTTATCTATCAAGCGCTAGAGGCCTAAAACGCTATGAAAAAACGGCCCGAGGGCCGTTTTTTTGTGGGTGCCGCGGCGGGCTTATTCCGCTTGCGCCAGCGCCGTCAGTGCCGCCGCCACCTGGCCCTGGGCATCGGCGGTCAGCGGCTCCAGCTGGGCGGCCAGTTCGGCCAGCGCTTCGGCCGGGGCCTGCTGCAGCCGGGCGATGGCTTGGCCTGCGTCACGCGGGGCGGCGAAGCCGGTGCTTTGCAGCAGCACCTGGCCTTGGGCGTCGGCCAGCTTGAAATAGAACTTGCCGTCTTTTTCGCGGTACTGCTTGAAGCTGGCGGTGGCTGCTTTGGTGGCTTTGGCCGCCTTTGCCTGCTGGGTGGCGCCGAGTGGGCGCAGGCCCACGGCATGGCGCAGTTCACGCAGCAGCGGGGTGGCCAGCGCGCGGGCTTTTTCTGCGCCTTTCAGCAGCGCAGCCTCGACCTGGGCGGGGCTGGCGATCAGTGCTTCGTACTGTGCCCGCATCGGGCCAATCTCGCGGTCAATGCGCTCGAACAGCACTTGTTTGGCGTCGCCCCAGGCGATGCCATCGGCATAGGCCTTGCGCAGCGCGGCGGTTTCGTCCTCCGACGCAAACGCCTGGTAGATCTGGAACAGGGCGGAGCCTTCGGTGTCCTTGGGCTCGCCGGGGGCGCGCGAGTCGGTCAGGATGCTGCCGATGAGCTTTTGCAACTGCGCCTGGCTGGAGAACAGCGGGATGGTGTTGTTGTAGCTCTTGCTCATCTTGCGGCCGTCCAGGCCGGGCAGCAGGGCCACGTTGTCGTCCACCGCCGCTTCGGGCAGCACCAGGTGGTTGCCGTAGAGGTGGTTGAAGCTGGACGCCATATCGCGCGCCATCTCGATGTGCTGGATCTGGTCGCGGCCCACGGGCACCTTGTGGGCCTTGAACATCAGGATGTCGGCACCCATCAACACGGGGTACATGAACAGCCCGGCAGTCACGCCGTCGTCGGGCTCGGTGCCGGCGGCATGGTTCTTGTCCACCGAGGCCTTGTAGGCGTGGGCGCGGTTGAGTACACCCTTGCCGGTGACGCAGGTCAGGAACCAGGTCAGCTCGGGAATCTCGGGGATGTCAGACTGGCGGTAGAAGGTGACGTGGTCCGGGTCCAGCCCAGAGGCCAGCCAGCTGGCGGCGATCTCCAGCGTGGAGCGCTGGATGCGGGCGGGCTCGTCGCACTTGATGAGTGCGTGGAAGTCGGCCAGGAAGTAGAAGTTCTCCGTGCCGGGGCGGCGGCTGGCCTGCACCGTGGGGCGGATGGCGCCCACGTAGTTGCCCAGGTGGGGCGTGCCGGTGGTGGTGATGCCGGTGAGGAAGCGTTGAACAGTCATGGCAAAAAAGCAGAAACCATCAGCCCAGCAGCATACGCAGCGGGGTGATTAAAAAGTTGATGACGGTGTAGCCGAAGGACATCAGCGGGCGCAGCCAGATCGTGCCGACCACGCCGAAAATCACCAGGCCCATCACGATGAAAAAGCCATAGGGCTCCAGGCGCGACACCATCTGTGCCTGCTTCCAGGGCAGCAGGCCCACCAGGATGCGCCCACCGTCCAGGGGAGGCACCGGGAACAGGTTAAACGCCCACATCACCAGGTTGACCAGTACCCCGGCGCGGGCCATCTCCAGGAAGAAGCGCTCGTCCATACCCGTACCCACCAGGGTGATCATCACCACAGCCCAGACGATGGCCTGGACAAAGTTGGACGCCGGGCCGGCCAGCGCCACCCAGACCATGTCGCGCTTGGGGTTGCGCAGGTGGCCGAAGTTCACGGGCACTGGCTTGGCGTAGCCGAACAGAAAGGCGCCCGAGGTGGCGAAATACAACATGATCGGCATCAGGATGGTGCCGATGGGGTCGATGTGTTTGATCGGGTTGAGGGTGATCCGCCCCAGCATATAGGCCGTGTTGTCGCCAAAGTGGCGCGCAGCGTAGCCGTGGGCTGCCTCGTGCACGGTGATGGCGAACAGCACCGGCAGGGCGTAGATCAGAACGGTTTGGATAAGGTTTTGGATGTCCACGGGGG
>JAGOEY010000004.1:0-12606 GCA_017997515.1 Burkholderiaceae bacterium
AACGGGCTGACACCCCCGTGGCTGTCCACCCGCATCACCGGCACCTCATTGCCCACCGCCGGAATGCTGCGCGGCAACAGGTAGCGCTGCGACCGCGCCGCCCCCACCTTGCGCACCGTGCCCGCCTGCAGCAACGGCGCCAGCGCCCGCGACACCGTAGGCTGGCTCACCCCCAGCCGCCCCTGCAGCTCCGCACTGGTGGCCACACCACCCTGGGCGCGCAGGGCGGAGAGGATGGCGGTGGGCAGTGGGGTGGTGGGCATAGCTGAATTCATGGGTGAATAGATATTATCCAGCTCTAGCGCACGCTACACGTTCACTATGGCATTTTCATGAATAGATAGTCAAGAAACTATCCTCGCCCCAACCCTCTCCCAGAGGGAGGGAGAAAGACACGCCGCATGCAGAGGGCGCATCCCATTCCAGAGATACCGCGGAACTGGCTCTGCCAGGCCGCTGGTATCGCCCCCTGCAAGGGGGTTGGCGCAGCGGAACGCAGTCCGCGAAGCCTGGGGGTGAGCCTAATTCAACAAACGCTCGGGGTTGGCGTCGAGCTTGACCAGGGCTTCGCGGGTGGCGCGCTGGGTCAGGGCTTCTTCTTCGTGCGGCTTCATCAGGCCGGCCTGCAGGTACACCGCCAGCCTGCGCGCCTGGATGAGGAAACTGCTGCCGTCCAAAGCGGCAAACAGGAACAGCTGTTTGCGGTTGCTGCGCCAGGCAAATTGCACCTGTTTGATGGTGCCGTTGTGGTCGAGGGTGAACCAGTCACCGGTCTGCATTTCATGCGCCCAGGCCAGCATGTCGGCGGACGGCTGGGCGTCGCCATCGGTGACCACGGTGATCGAAGAGGCGTCCATGCCCAGCATCATCTCGATGCTGCCCGGGTCCAGCGGCAAGTCGCCCATGGACTCGTCCAGCACAAACTCTTCCAGGCTGGCCAGGCGCTGGGCCATGGCATCCACCTGCGCCTGCGGGATGGCCTCGGTCTTGGACAGGAAGGCGTCGGCCAGGGTGTCGCTGATGACCTTGATGTGCACGTCCTGCACGGGCCCGGCCACCCCCAGCAGCGTCAGCCCCTGGCGCAGGCGCTGCAGCAGCACGGGCAGGTTCTGGATCACCTTGGTGCGGTCGGCCCGGTTGGGCTTGGCGCTGGCGGACCAAACCAGGTCGGACGCGGTTTTCTTCAGCGCCAGTGTCAGGGGGTCCTGGGGGCCATCCCGCAGATCGGCCACCGCCAGCACTTCCGCCCACACCTTGAAGAGGAAGGTGCGGATTTCTTCCCGCATCGGCATGTCGGTCAGCAGGGTGCGCAACTCGATCGTGTACTGGATCGCCAGGGTTTCCTTCTGCTCGATCTGCTGCGCCACACTGACGGCGCGCGATGTGGATTTCTTCGCGGTGAGGAATGTGGCGAGAAACTTCTCGAACTCGGCCAGCACCAGCTGGAACACACGGCGACCGGTCTCGGGGTACTGCTCGATCACCTGCACCACACGCCGGATCTCGGCCTCCATGGCAGAGCCGGAGATGGCGCTGGAGTCGAACCCGAGCACACACGAGCCCATGCGGTCGATCAGCATACGGGCGGGGTGGTTCAGGGTGCTCAGGAATTCGGGCTCTGCCAAGGCCACGCGCAGCACAGGCACCTGCAGGCGCGAAAACCACACCCGCACGTTGGGCGGAATCCGCTCTTCGGTCAGGATGCTCTGGAACATCAGGCCCACCACTTCAATGGTGGCTTTTTCACCGTCGGTGGACGCTTTCTGTTTGAGTTCTGTGGAGCGGTTGCGCACTTCCTGCGACACCAGCACCAGCCCCGCCGGGCTGTAATCCTCCATCAGCGTGACGCCAAACTGGCCTGCCCCGCTGCCCATCGGCGCCACTGCGACGCGGGGTGCCACGGCCTGCAGCAGCGCCGGAGACACCGGCTGCGCCTCGGTGTGGGCAAACTCGGACACCTGCGACACCAGCAAACGTTTGAGCTGGCCCATGATGCCCTGGGCCCGCGCCCGGGCACGCCCGAGGGGTGTGGCCGCGAAACCGCCGCCATTGCCGGGTGTATTGGCATAGGACCCCTGGTCGTACGGCTGCGCCGGGCTGGATGCGCCATGGGCACTGGGCGACCCGTGTCGGCTCGGATACCCCTGGCTGCCAGACCCGCCGAACGACACCGGGCCACTGCGCGTGCTACGGCCGTCGTGTGCGCTGGCAGAAGGGGGGGCAGCACCTGTGGGGGACTCTGCCGCACGTTTGACACGCGCCCGGAGGTCGATATGGGGCACCACCCCTTGTGCCACCAGAAATGTATTGGCTTTGCCGTACGCGCCCAGCAGCTGTTCGGACAGGGTGTTCTGCAGGGTGTCCGCCACCTGGAGCAGGCCCACACGGTCGAGTCCGGCAAACACCCACTGGTCGACCAGCATCTGGACCAGCACCTCAGGCCGCAGCATGTCGCTAGAGGGCAGTTCGCGCCCGCCTTCCAGCTGCTGCACCCGCAGGCGCAAATCGTCAAACCCGGCACTGACGCGCTCGATCACGGGCAGCGCCATACGGGATGCAATGATCTTGTTCTCGACCACCTCGTCACCCAGCAGTTCCAGGCTGAGTGTGGCCGGGCGCACTTTGACAGCGCTGCTGGCGGACTGCCGGGCGGCATCCACCCAAGCCTGAGACGTACCAGCGACCCATGCAGAGTGGCGTTTCTGGAACATCGTCCACAGATCACGCCGGGCCTGCATTTCACGGGCGGTGGCGGTCTGGTTCATGAGGGCCGTGAACGCCTCCTGGACGGCAGTGGACACAGCGCCCAGGCCTTGCACAGCATCCCCCGCAAGGCGCTCACGGACCTGTTGGGCCAGTTGCACCGGATGGGGGGGCTGCGTGGATGCCATACCTTGGACAGTGGCCCGTTAGACCGAAGCGCCAGCGTTGGGATCGGCCGGGTCACCTTCTTTTTTGGTGGCCGGTGTCTTGATCAGGTCTTCACGCTTGATGCCCAGCCACATCGCAATGGCGGCGGCCACAAACACGGAAGAGTAGATACCGAACAAGATACCGATGGTCAGCGCCATGGCAAAGTAATGCAGCGTCTGGCCTCCAAACAGCAGCATGGACAGCACCATGATCTGGGTCGACCCGTGGGTGATGATGGTCCGGCTGATGGTCGATGTGATGGCGTTGTCGATCACCTGCACCGTGTTCATCTTGCGGTAACGGCGGAAGTTCTCACGAATCCGGTCAAAAATAACGACCGACTCGTTCACCGAATACCCCAGCACGGCCAGCACGGCGGCCAGCACCGCCAGCGAGAACTCCCACTGGAAGAACGCAAAAAAGCCCAGGATGATGACGATGTCGTGCAGGTTGGCCAAAATGGCCGCCACCGCATACTTCCACTCGAACCGGATGGCGAGGTAGATCATGATGCCGATGACCACCATGGCCAGCGCTTTGATCCCGTCTGCGGCCAGCTCCTCCCCGACCTGCGGCCCCACAAACTCCGTGCGGCGCAGCTGCACTTCAGGGTCTGCGGCCTTGAGGGCCACCATCACCTTGTCACTCTGCTGGGCAGAACTCACACCCTTTTGGGCCGGCAAGCGGATCATCACATCGCGCGAATTGCCGAAGTTCTGCACTTGCACGTCCTGAAACCCCATGTCCGTCACCTTGGTGCGGATTTTCTCCAGGTCTGCAGCCTGCGAATAACTCACCTGCATCACGGTGCCGCCCGTGAACTCGACCGACAGGTGCAAACCCCGCGAGAACAGGAAGAACACAGCCAAGGCAAACGTCACGAAGGAAATCGCGTTGAAGATCAACGCGTGCTTCATGAACGGAATGTCTTTGCGGATCTTGAAAAATTCCATGCTTCTATTTCCTTCAGGCCTTGCTGCCCTGCCCACCCACCGGGCGGCACATCAGCAGCAAGTCCATGCTGGGCACAAGTCTGCCCTGTTTAATCCGCTTTTGCCACTGTGCTGTCGGCATCAGGGCGCCATACCGTCCCGATCGAGAGCGTTTTGAGCTTTTTCTTCCGTCCGTACCAGAGGTTCACCATGCCGCGCGAGAAGAACACGGCGGAGAACATCGACGTCAGGATACCGATGGTGTGCACCACGGCAAAACCACGCACCGGGCCGGAGCCAAATGCCAGCAGGGCCACACCTGCAATCAAGGTCGTGATGTTGGAGTCCAGGATGGTGGCCCAGGCACGTTCATAACCCGTGTGAATGGCAGCCTGGGGTGAAGCACCCCCGCGCAGTTCTTCGCGGATCCGTTCATTCACCAGCACATTGGAGTCAATGGCCATACCCAGCGCCAATGCCATGGCGGCGATACCCGGCAAAGTCAGTGTGGCCTGCAGCATGGACAGGATCGCCACCAGCATCAGCAGGTTGACGGCCAGCGCAATACTCGAAAACACGCCAAACATGCCGTAGTAGAGGCACATGAAGATCACGATCACCACAAAGCCCCACATCACGCTGTGGAAGCCCTTGGTGATGTTCTCCGCACCCAGCGTAGGGCCGATGGTGCTTTCTTCGATGATTTCCATCGGGGCGGCCAGCGAACCGGCGCGCAGCAGCAGCGATGTGTCGTTGGCCTCGGCAGTTGTCATCGCACCTGAAATCTGCACCCGGCCACCACCAATTTCAGCGCGGATCACCGGTGCCGTCACCACTTCACCCTTGCCCTTTTCGAACAGGATAATGGCCATACGTTTGTTGACGTTTTCACGTGTCACGTCACGGAAAATGCGCGCACCCTTGGCGTCCAGCGTCAGGTTGACGGTGGGCTCCTGCGTCTGGCTGTCAAAACCAGGCTGGGCATCGGTCAGGTTTTCACCCGTCAGCACCACCTGTTTTTTGACGATCACGGACTGGCCTGTGCGGTCCGGGAAGCGTTCAGACCCAAACGGCACCGGGCCGCGGCCAGCCTCGGCAGCACGGGCTTCCGAACTTTCGTCCACCAGCCGCACTTCGAGTGTGGCGGTGCGGCCCAGGATGTCCTTGGCCTTGGCCGTGTCCTGCACACCAGGCAGCTGCACCACGATGCGGTCAATCCCCTGCTGCTGGATGACGGGCTCCGACACACCCAGCTCGTTGATCCGGTTGTGCAGTGTGGTGATGTTCTGCTTCAGCGCCTGGTCTTGCACACGGCGCGCGGCTTCGGGCTTGATCGTGGCGGTGAGTCGCAATTCAGAGCCATCGGGTGCCGTGGTGACGGCCAGGTCCGGGAACTGGTCGGTCAGCACATTCTGGATGGCGCGCGCAGTCTGTTCATCGCTGGCCTTGACCTGGATGGTCTGGCCGTCGCGGCTGATGCCGGCATGGCGAACGTTTTTGTCACGCAGGGCCAAACGCAGGTCACCGCTGAGCGACTCGGCGCGTTTGGTCAGGGCTCCGGCCATGTCCACTTGCAGCATGAAGTGAACACCACCGCGCAAGTCCAGCCCGAGGTACATGGGCTGCGCGCCCAGATTGCCCAGCCAGGTGGGTGAACGCGACAACAGGTTGAGTGCAACGATGTAGTAGGGGTCGGCGGCATCAGGCACCAGCGCGCGCTGGATGGCATCCCGCGCCTTGAGCTGGTTGTCGGTCGAGTCCAGCCGCACCTTGATGGAGCCGCCCTCGAAACTGATGGCATCTGGCGTCACACCTGCGGCTTTGAGGGCCTCTTCCACCCGCTGCTGCACGGCAGCGTCCAGCTTGACAGTGGCTTTGGCGGACGACACCTGCACAGCAGGCGCTTCACCAAAGAAGTTGGGCAGGGTGAAGACCATTGCCACCAACAGCACGATCAGCATGATCGCGTACTTCCAGACCGGGTAACGGTTCATGTTCTCACTTCCATTTCTGGACAACCGGCCAAGCCCACAGGCCCCGGCTGGCAAATGCCACGTTCAGCGTTGGCCACCTCTGTCGCAGACCCCACCACCTTTCCCGCCTGCCTGGCACAGCGGGGAAGCAGCAGGACCGGCGTGGTGCGCCGATACGGGACCGAATTACTTGATCGTGCCCTTGGGCAGAACCTGCACCACAGCGCTGCGTTGCAGTTGCACTTCCACGCCGGACGCAACTTCCATCGTCAGGTAACCGTCACTCAGCTTGGTGATCTTGCCCAGCAGGCCACCGGCCGTGGCGACTTCGTCACCCTTGGCAATGGCGTCGATCATGGCGCGGTGCTCTTTCTGGCGCTTCATCTGGGGGCGGATCATCACGAAATACAGCACCACAAACATCAGCACCAAGGGCAGCATGCTGGTGAGGGAAGACATCATGTCGCCGCCGCCGGCAGCGGCTGGTGCGGTTTGGGCAATCGCAGAAGAAATAAACACGGTGGACTCCACAACAAAACAGTAGGACACACAAAAGCTGCTGCGCGGGCACCATGGCGCCTGTGCAGCAGGCAACCCGGCATTGTATGCGGCAGAGCCTGGGGCATTGAGGCTCTAAACCCAGCACTTCGCGGGGTGTTTTCACTGCAGACACACCATCAAATGCTACAAAACAAGTAGCTACTGGCGCACGTCAGTCGGGCGCTAGAGGCTATTTTTGCTTGAAATTTAGCCTTCCACGCCGCAAGAGCGTGTTCGCGCTCCAAAGCCGCTTTATGCAGCCTGGCGCGCCGCCAGCGGGTCGCGCCACTTGGCCAGCAGCTCAGCCCAGCGCACCCGCGCCGCCGCCAGGTTGCGTTCCTTCACATGGCCGTAGCCCCGGATCTGCTCGGGCAGGCTGGCGATCTCCAGCGCGGTGGCGTGGTTGGTGGCGGTCAGGCTGGCGATCACTTCCTCGATGCTGGCGCGGTACTCACCGATCAGCGCACGCTCGGTCTTGCGCTCCTCGGTGCGGCCAAAGATGTCGAGCGCGGTGCCGCGCAGGCCTTTGAGTTTGGCAAGCATCTTGAAGCCGGTCAGCATGCCGGGGCCGAACTTTTGCTTCTGCAACTGGCCCTTGCTGTTCTTCTTGGCAATGATCGGCGGGGCGAGGTGGTAGTGGAGTTTGAAGTCGCCTTCAAACATGCCGTTCACCCGGTCGAGGAAGGTGGTGTCGGTGTGCAGCCGCGCCACTTCGTACTCGTCCTTGTAGGCCATGAGTTTGAACAGGTAACGCGCCACCGTTTCGGTCAGCGCGGTCTTGCCCGTAGCGGCGGCTTCGGCCTTTTGCACCTGCGCGATGAACGCGCGGTACTGCTCGGCATAGGCCACGTTCTGGTAACCGGTGAGGAAGTCAACACGGCTCTTGACCAGGCTCTCGACCGTCTCGCGTTTCTTGAACTCGATCACCTGGCCGGGTGACGCCAGTTTTTGTACAGCGGCCAGATCGTGGGCGGCGCGGCGGCCCCATTCAAACGCGGTTTTGTTGTTCTCGATCGCCACGTTGTTGAGTTCGATGGCCCGCATCAACGACGCGTAGTCCAGCGGCACCCAGCCCTTTTGCCAGGCATAGCCCAGCAGCATCGGGTTGGCATACAGCGTGTCACCCATCAGCGCGTTGGCCACCGCGTCAGCGTCAAAGCTGCCCACGCCGTGCAGGCCCACGGCACGTGCCACCACATTGGCGCAATCGTCCTGCGGGTTCTGCCAGTTGGCGTTGCGCACAAAGGCCGCTGTGGGCGTGCTGTGGGTGTTGAGCGCGACATGGGTGCGCCCTTCACGCATACGCGCCAAGGTTTCGGCATTAACTGCCACCAGCGGGTCGGCCGCCAGCACCAGGTCAGCCGCTGCGGTGCCGACACGCGTGGTACGGATCGCGTCCTGCGACGCACCCACCAGCACATGGCTCCAGGTGGCGCCGCCCTTTTGCGCCAGGCCCGCCGCGTCTTGTGTGACGATGCCTTTGCCTTCGATGTGCGCGGCCATACCCAGCAGCTGGCCGATGGTGATGACACCCGTGCCACCGACACCGGCGACGACGATGCCCCAGACCTGGTCATGGGCGAGTTGGGGAACCGTGGGCTCTGGCATCGCTCCCATCTCGAAGGGCGAATTGGCTTTGTTCTTCGCCTTCTTCTTGAGCGCACCGCCTTCGACGGTGACAAAACTCGGGCAGAAACCTTTCAGGCAACTCGTATCCTTGTTGCAGGTGCTCTGGTTGATGGTGCGTTTGCGGCCAAATTCGGTTTCCAGCGGCTCGACCGACAGGCAGTTGCTTTGTACGCTGCAGTCGCCGCAGCCTTCACACACCAGCTCGTTGATGACCACCCGCACGGCCGGGTCGACAGCGGTGCCACGCTTGCGGCGGCGGCGCTTCTCGGTGGCGCAGGTCTGGTCGTAAATGATGGCGGTGGTGCCTTTGATCTCGCGGAACTCGCGCTGGATGTCGTCGAGCAGATCGCGGTGTTTCACCTCAGGGTCACCCGCCACCTTCACGCCCTGGTACTTCTCGGGCTCGTCGGTGACGATCACCACTTTGGTCGTGCCTTCGGCCAACAGGCTTTGGGCAATCTGCAGCACCGAGTGGCCTTCGGGTCGCTCACCGACGGTCTGGCCGCCGGTCATCGCGACCGCGTCGTTGTACAGAATTTTGTAAGTGATGTTCACCCCCGCCGCGATGCTCTGGCGGATCGCCAGCAGGCCGCTGTGGAAGTAGGTGCCGTCGCCCAGGTTCGCGAAGATGTGTTGGTCGGTCGTGAAGGGCTGCTGGCCGACCCATGGCACACCTTCACCGCCCATCTGGGTGAAGCCAATGGTGCTGCGGTCCATCCAAGTCGCCATGAAGTGGCAGCCAATGCCCCCCATGGCACGTGAGCCTTCGGGCACCACGGTGCTGGTGTTGTGCGGGCAGCCGGAGCAGAACCAGGGCTGGCGGCCCTCGGCCACACCACCCACCTGCAGCACGTCCATGGAGCGCTCTTTGGCTTCCAGGATGGCCATTTGCGCATCGACCCGGGCGCGCATGTCGGCACCGGCGTGGTCCAGGATGCCAAGCTTCTTCAGCCGCTTCACGATGGCCTTGGCGATCAGCGCCGGGTTCAGGTCGGCGTTGGCACGCAGCAGGGTGTTGGCCGTCGGGTTGGGCATGGCCCACTCGCCGCCGGAGTAGTCACCCTCCATCTCGTTGAACTTGCCCAGCACGTTGGGCCGCACATCGGCGCGCCAGTTGTACAACTCTTCCTTGAGTTGGTATTCGATGACCTGGCGTTTTTCTTCGACCACCAGAATCTCTTGCAGGCCGGTGGCGAAGTCGCGGGTCAGTTGTGCCTCCAGCGGCCACACCACACCCACCTTGTGCAGGCGGATGCCGAGCTGGCGGCAGGTGGCGTCGTCCAGGCCCAGGTCGAGCAGCGCCTGGCGCGTGTCGTTGTAGGCCTTGCCGCTGGCCATGATGCCGAAACGGTCGTTTGGCCCCTCGATCACGTTGTGGTTGAGCTTGTTGGCGCGGATGTAGGCCAGCGCGGCGTACCACTTGTAATGCATCAGCCGCGCTTCCTGCTCCAGCGCATGGTCGGGCCAGCGGATGTGCAGACCGCCGGGCGGCATCTCGAAATCGGTGGGTATGACGATGTTGACGCGCTCGGGGTCGATCATCGCGGTGGCGCTGGATTCAACAATCTCCTGGATCGTCTTCATGCCCGACCACACACCCGAAAAACGGCTCATCGCAAACGCGTGGATACCCAGGTCGAGGATCTCCTGCACGTTGGTCGGGAAGAACACCGGTGTGCCACAGGCCTTGAAGATGTGGTCGCTCTGGTGCGCCGCCGTGCTGCTCTTGCTGATGTGGTCGTCGCCCGCGACAGCGATCACACCGCCAAACTCGGTGGTGCCCGCCATGTTGGCGTGTTTGAACACGTCCGAGCAGCGGTCCACCCCCGGGCCCTTGCCGTACCAGATACCAAACACACCGTCGAACTTGTTGGTGCCTTTGGGCGAGAAGCCGAGCTGCTGCGTACCCCACAGCGCGGTGGCCGCCAGCTCTTCGTTCACACCGGGCTGGAACACGATGTTCTGCGCCTTCAGGTACTTGCTGGCCTTCCACAGCGCCTGGTCGTAACCGCCGAGCGGTGAACCGCGGTAACCACTGATGAAACCCGCCGTGTTTTTGCCTTGTTGCGCGTCGCGCAGGCGCTGCAGCATGGGCAGCTTGACGAGGGCTTGTACGCCGCTCATGAAGGCGCGGCCGTAATCGAGGCTGTATTTGTCGTCGAGCGTGACTGTCTCTAGGGCCTTGCGGATGTGCTCGGGCAGGGGGGCGTTCATCGTTTGTGTCTCCTGGTGTGGCGTGGCCTTGTGGGCGTGGCTTGCGGGGTCTGTGCCCGTGCTTGACTGCAAATTGTATGTTTGCACACCGGATCAGTGTTTGCGTTTTATGCCTTGATTTGGCTAAGATGCGCAAGATTCTTTCTTTGTTTTGCCCATCATGGAAACACTCGACAAGTTTGACCGGTCCATCCTGGACGAGCTGCAAGCCGATGCCCGGCTCACCAATGCCGAGCTGGCCTCGCGTGTCGGGCTGTCGGCGGCACCGTGCTGGCGGCGGGTGCGGGCGCTGGAACAGGCGGGCTACATCGTGGGTTACCGCGCAGAAATCGACCGCCACAAGATCGGCCTGGGGGTGCTCGCGTTTGTGCGGCTGGACGCCGACCGCAACACCGGCGAAGCGCTGCGCACCATGGAGGAGGCCATCCGCAAGATTCCCGAGATCGTGTCCTGCCACTACATCAGCGGCGCGGGCACGTTCGAGCTGCAGGTGGTGTCCCGCGACCTGGACTCGTTTTCGCAGTTTGCGCGCCAGGTGCTGATCAACCTGCCCAACGTGAAAGACTTACACACCAGCTTCTCGCTGGGGGAAGTGAAAGCCAGCAGCGCGTTGCCCCTGGGCCATCTGGGCACAGCAGACACGGCATGCGGCAACAGAACCTGATCTCCACACGCCGTCAGCGTGACCCCCACCCGTCAGCAATAATGCCCCATGCCACCTGAGCTTCCGCCAGAACAGCCCCCCGTCCGCGCTGCGCCACCGTCCGCACTGGCACCTTTGTCGCTGCCGGTGTTCCGTATGTTGTGGAGCACCTGGCTCATCGCCAACATCTGCATGTGGATGAACGATGTGGCCGCAGCCTGGATGATGACCTCGCTCACCACCTCGCCGATCTGGGTCGCGCTGGTGCAGTCAGCCTCCACCCTGCCCGTGCTTTTGCTCGGCCTGCCCAGCGGCGCGCTGGCCGACATCCTGGACCGGCGGCGCTGGCTGGTGGCCACCCAGTTCTGGCTGGCTGCAACAGCCATCGCGCTGTGTGCGGCCATCATGCTGGACATGATGACGGCACCGCTGCTGCTGATCCTGACCTTCATGAACGGGATTGGCCTGGCACTGCGCTGGCCGGTGTTTGCCGCCATCGTGCCCGAGCTGGTGCCCCGCGCCCAGCTGCCTGCAGCTTTGGGGCTCAACGGCATTTCGATGAATGCGTCGCGCATCATCGGCCCGCTCACCGCCGGGGTGCTGATTGCCAGCGCTGGCACGGTCTGGGTGTTTGTGCTGAACGCGGTGTTGTCGCTGGTGTCGGGGTTTGTGGTGCTGCGCTGGCGGCGCACCCACACGCCCAACCCGTTGGGCCGCGAAAAACTCATGGGTGCCATGCGGGTGGGGCTGCAGTTTGTGCGCCAGTCGCAACGTATGCGGGCGGTGCTGACCCGCGTGGCCATTTTCTTTTTCCACTCCACCGCATTGCTGGCCCTTTTGCCGCTGCTGGCGCGCAACTTGCAGGGCGGGGGCGCAGGCACGTTCACGCTGCTGCTCGCCGCCATGGGCACCGGTGCCATCGTGGCCGTGCTTCTGATGCCCCGGCTGCGCCAGGCGTTCGGGCGCGACCAGCTGGTGCTGCGCGGCACAGTGCTGCAGTCGGTGGCAACCGCCATCATGGCGTTTGCACCCAACACCTGGGTTGCGGTGCCCGCCATGTTCTTCGGCGGTATGGCATGGATCACGGTGGCCAATTCACTGTCGGTGTCGGCGCAGCTGGCCTTGCCAGACTGGGTGCGGGCCCGTGGCATGTCCACCTTCCAGATGGCCATCATGGGTGCCAGCGCCATTGGTGCCGCCTTGTGGGGCCAGGTGGCCACCGTGAGCACATTACACACCAGCCTGTCGGTTGCCGCAGTCAGTGGCACGGTGATGATGCTTGCGGCCTTGCGCTGGGTGACCGATGTGACAGGGGATGACGATGTCAGCCCGGCCATGACCGGCTGGGCCGCAGCGCCCCCCACACAAACACCCGATGAAGAGGGCCGCGTGGTCACCACGGTGGAGTACCTGATCGACCCCGCACGTGCGGCGGCGTTTCACACCGTGATGGAGCAGACCCGGCGTGCACGCCTTGGGCAAGGTGCCACGGCCTGGGCACTGCTGCACGACATTGCGGCACCCAACCGCTACATCGAACACATCGTGGACCCCAGCTGGACCGACCACCTGCGGCGTTTCAACCGCGCCACGGCAGCAGACATGGCGCGGCGCGAACGGCGTTTGGCGTTCCATGTGGGGGATGTGCCGCCCCGGGTCACCCGCTACGTCGTACGCCACTGACAACAAAAATGCCGGAGGCACTGGTGTGCACTCCGGCATGTTCTAAAAGCTGCGCCCTCACGTGCGGCGCAGGCCTGCC
>JAGOEY010000004.1:12706-15548 GCA_017997515.1 Burkholderiaceae bacterium
GTGGGGGATGTGCCGCCCCGGGTCACCCGCTACGTCGTACGCCACTGACAACAAAAATGCCGGAGGCACTGGTGTGCACTCCGGCATGTTCTAAAAGCTGCGCCCTCACGTGCGGCGCAGGCCTGCCATTACACCCCTACACGGCCACCGTCATCCTTGGTGATGACCACGGTGGCAGACCGTGGGCGCGATGTGCCGCCGTCCGGCCAGTGGCTGCCAAAGGTGGCAGGGTCGGTGGCGGTTTTGCCATCTTCACCCGGGTGCTGGATGTTCACAAAGATGGCCTTGCCGTCGCCCGATTCGGCAATGCCGGTGATCTCACAGGCCACCGGGCCCACCAGGAAGCGGCGCAGCGTGGTGCCGGTGGCCTGGGCACCCACCACCGTGTCTTGCGTCTTGGTCGATACACCATCGCTGCCGATGTTGGTCAACGTGCGTTTGCCACCGTCGCCCACCTGGCCTGGCAGCGCGGCCAGCATCATGCAGTTGGTCACGTCGGTGAATTTGCCGTCGTCGGTCTGCAGCCACAGCAGGCCAGCAGCCGCCTGGCTGAACCACATGCCATCAGGGCTGGAGAAGTCGTTGTCTTCCGTCAGGCCCGAGGCGTTGATGTCGGCCGACATGGTGGCGCGCGAACCAAACAGGTACACGTCCCAGGTGAAGCTCGTCGCAGCAGGGTCGCGGTTGGCATCGGCAAAACGCACGACGTGGCCGTTCGGGTTGCCACGCTGGGCGGTTTTGGCGGCACCCTTGGGGTCGTTGTAGTAACGGGGGTTGGCAGCATCGGTGCTGGCCAGCGCACGTGCCGAGTTGTTGGTCAGCGTCAGGTACACGTCACCGTTCTTGGGGTTGACGGCGGTCCACTCGGGGCGGTCCATTTTGGTGGCGCCTGCGGCGTCGGCAGCGTGGCGGGCGTTGATGAGAACGTCGGCCTGGTTGGCGAAGGCGTACTTGGCGTAGCTGGGCGTAATGTTGTTCAGGCCGAGCTTGAGTTCCATCCACACACCCGTGCCGTCGGCCTTGAACTGGGCCACATACAGCTTGCCGTCGTCCATGTATTTGTCGCCAGCGGCCAGGCCACCGGTGGCATCAGCAGCATCCCAGACCTTGGTGGACACAAACTTGTAGAGGTACTCGTTCTGGGAGTCGTCACCCATGTACCAGACCAGTGGTTTGCCCACCACCACCGGGCCCAGGCAGGCGCCTTCGTGGCCGAAGCGGCCCAGTGCCGTACGCTTCTTGGGCGTGGAGGTGGGGCTGAACGGATCGATCTCGACCACCCAGCCGTAGGTGTTGGCGGCATTGCGGTAATCGGCGGCGGCATTGGCGCCCTGCACTTCGGCATTCCAGCGGCCGTACTGGTTGTCTGCGGTGTCGGGCGTGACGGTGGCCCAGAGTTCGCGGCCCGTTCCTGCAACCCCATAACGGCTGAAGGATGCCAGCTCTTTGGCGCTGCGTTTGGCGTTGTCGGTGGCGGTGACACGGCGGAAGTAGCCTGCCCAGTTTTCTTCACACGCGAGGTAGGTGCCCCAGGGCGTGGTGCCGTTGGCGCAGTTGTTGACCGTGCCCCGGGTGGCGTCGCCATTGGCCGAGTATTTGGTGACCATGAACTCGCTGAAAGCCGCGGGGCCCGACAGGGTCATCGGCGTGAGTGTGTGCACGCGGCGGTTGAGCTTGGACGCCTTGTCGAGGGCCCAGGTGGAGCCCGTCTTTTTCACGTCGATCACACTCACACCGTGCAGGTAGAACTCACGCTGGACTTCTTCGGCCACGGTGCGTACACCGCCCACGCTGGTCTGACCGGTGGGGTGCAGGTACAGCGGGGTGATGGCTTCGTGGTTCATCACCAGCAGGCCGCGTGCGCTTGCGCTGGCGTCCCATTTGTCGTTGCTACCTGCGCCGAAGTAGGTCATGCCGTCATGGTGGTCACCAGCGCGGCGGTCGTAGGTGGCGGCATCATCGGTGCCGTCGTTTTTATAGGCAGCCACGTCGTTGGTGATCGGGTCACCCAGGCGGTACAACACACTGGCGGTGTAACCCACGGGCACGACCAGCGCGTCGGCCAGGCTCTTGGCCACCGGATTGAAGTTGAACGCCATGGGGGCCGGTGCAGGCGCTGGAGCCGGGGCTGGCGCGGGCGCAGGGGCCGGTGCAGGAGCGGGCGCTGGTGCAGCGGCCACATCATCGTCCCCGCCACCACAGGCCGACAGCATCATGGCGCTGGCGGCGCTGCCCACACCCAGGCGGAACAGGTTGCGGCGGCTCAGACGCGCCGCAACCACATTATCAAACGACGGGTTGGTGGTGGTGTTGGTGCCGATGTCATCGGGGTCGATGACCGGGCCATTGGAGGCGACTGTCGGGTTCATGGGGAGGCCATTTCGTAGTGGGGTTGATCGAGGGCCTGGGTGTATTTCTACAGGCCCGTGCCGCACGATAAACAGCCCCTGTGACACGCCCGTGGCAGAACCGTGACACCTTCATGAACCCTGGCAAAACGCGCCGTGTACACCTGCTGCACAGCGCGCGCCCGGGAGCCTGCGCGGCAGAAGGCGTCGATAGCGAAAATGAGCCCCAGCGAGGACAGTTTTTGCCGGATTCGCAGGCGCATAGCCCCGCTATGGGCCAAGAAGACGGTGAAAGCGCAGCTTCTATAAAAATGGACCGCTGCGGCTCATTTGCAGCCGACGCCCCTTTTGCCGCGCAGACTCCTAGCTCACTTCGGCCACAGCACCCACAGCTGCAGCGGCTGCTTGAGCCGCCCTGCCACGTCACCAGCCTCTGCGCCCCAGCCCACAAAATAGTCGGCGCGCACCGCCCCCAGGATGGCACTGCCCGTGTC
>JAGOEY010000004.1:15648-27359 GCA_017997515.1 Burkholderiaceae bacterium
CTCACTTCGGCCACAGCACCCACAGCTGCAGCGGCTGCTTGAGCCGCCCTGCCACGTCACCAGCCTCTGCGCCCCAGCCCACAAAATAGTCGGCGCGCACCGCCCCCAGGATGGCACTGCCCGTGTCCTGCGCCATCACCAGGCGCTGCAGACTCACCGACGGGCCGCTGGAGGCCAGCCACACCGGTGTGCCATACGGAATACTCTGGCGGTCTACCGCAATGGAGCGCCCGGGGGTGAGTGCCACACCCTGTGCACCTTTGGGGCCGAACGCCGCGTCCGCCCCCGCCAAAGCTTCTTCGCGGAAGAACACATAACGCGGGTTCTGCCACAGCAGTTCGTTCTGGCGTTGCGGGTTCTGCGTCAGCCAGGCCCGGATACCCGGCCAGGTGGCGTCCCGCGTGGCACCCTGCTGCAACAACCAAGAGCCGATACTTTTGTAGGGCTGGTCGTTGGTGCCTGCAAAAGCGGCACGGATGGTGGTTTGTGAGCCGTCGGCTTCGGTGACCTGCAAACGGCCCGAGCCCTGGATGTGTAATGCCATTGCCTCCACCGGGTCGTTGATCCAGGCAATTTCACGGCCTTGCAGTGCCGCACGGGCTTCGGGCAAGGTGTCGATCTGCTGGCGTGTGTACCAGGGCTTGCGGCTGCCCAGCGAGGCCGGCACACGGTACAGCGGCACGGCATACGCCTTGCCCGGCACGCGGGACGCCGCGATCACGGGTTCGTAGTACGCCGTCAGCAAACCTTCCGCAGCACCGTCCAGCGACTCGACGCGGTAAGGCTGCAGGCGCTCCACCATCCAGGCCCGCTGCTCTTGGTCTGTGGCAATACTCAGCCGCCGCACATCGCTGCACAAGGGTGCAAAGGTGGGGGCCGGTTTTTCGCAGCTTTTGATCCACGCATTCCAGGCCTCGAACAGCCGGTCTTCCGAAAAACCGGGCAGATCCGCCCAGCGCACCGGCACCCACCGGCTTTTGGGGTGGGCCACCGGGCCGGGCACAGGGGCCATGGTGGTGGTGTCGGGCGCACTGCCAGGAACCGGGGGCGCTGTGGGGGTTTGGGGCGCGCGGCTCGCGCAGGATGCCAGCATTCCTACAATGGCCACCAGTTGTAAACACCGCAGGAGTCTTGTTCTCATGGGTCTGATTTTGCTTGAAGCGCTGCTAGCACTTGTGCTGCTGGTGGGCATTGTGTGGTGGACCATGTTTTCGGGCCGCAAAAAGGGTGAACTTCCTACACCCGATGACAAAGACAAGCAGTAAACTGTGTACCGTTAAAACGGAACATTCCTGAACATTCCCAGAAGGAGATCCCCATGCGCAAGACTCTTGTTTCCACGGCCGCTGCGGCCTTTTTGCTCGTTGGCTGTGCCGGCATGTCCGAGACCCAGCAGAAAACCGCTACCGGTGCAGGTATTGGTGCCGTGGCAGGTGCCATCCTCAGTTCGGCAACGGGCGGCAGCGCAGGCACGGGGGCTGCAGTGGGTGCAGGCCTGGGCGCTTTGGGCACATACATCTGGTCTTCCAACCTCGAAAAACAAAAACGCGACATGCAGGCCGCCACCCAGGGCACGGGCGTAGGCGTTGTGCAAACGGCGGACAACCAGCTCAAGCTGGAAATCCCGAGCGACATTTCTTTTGCGGTCGGCAGCTCCGCCATCAGCCCGAGTTTTTCGCCCGTCCTCGACCAGTTTGCGGCCGGTCTGCGCAACAACCCGAACGCCGAAGTCCGTATCGTGGGCCACACCGACAGCACTGGCAGCGACGCCATCAACAACCCCTTGTCAGTGGACCGCGCAGCATCCACCCGCGACTACCTGGTGGCACGCGGCGTCGATTCCCGCATCTTCAAGATCGAAGGCCATGGCTCTACCCAGCCGATTGCCACCAACGACACGGCACAAGGCCGGGCCAAGAACCGCCGGGTCGAAATCTACGTGGGCGAGCGCGCGCGCGGATAAGCTGGCACACCCCCAGGCTGCGCGGACTTCGTTCCGCTGCGCCTTCCCCCTTGCAGGGGGCGACACCTGCGGCCCGGCAAAGCCGGTTCCGTGGTGTCTGCTGGAGGGGGGCTTGTGCTTCGCACTTTGCTTTTGGGGGAAGGGCGCACTTTTCGCTGCGCTCCCACAATCACTACTCAATTAATAGCTGCTTGCGCCCATGTACTGGGCGCCGGGCGCTTGTTTGGTTAATAAATGGTTCACCCACCAACCAGCGCCAGTTGGGGGTGTCGTTACCTGAGCAGGTTGGCCAGTTCCACGGCGGACTTCACGTTCATTTTGTCGAACACACGGGCGCGGTGGACTTCCACGGTGCGCACGCTGATGTCGAGCTGGTCGGCGATCAGTTTGTTGGGCAGGCCTTCCACCACCAGGCGCATGACGTCACGCTCACGGTCGGTGAGTTCGGCCATCTTGGACTGCAGGCCGGTGGTGTCGCGCCGGGCTTGTAGTGCGCGGGCGGACACGGCCAGGGCCTGTTCGATGCGGTCGACCAGGGCGTTGTCGGAAAAGGGTTTTTCGCAAAAGTCGAAAGCGCCCCGCTTAACGGCGTCCACGGCGGTGGGCACGTCGGCATGGCCGGTGAGGAAGATCACGGGCATCACTTCGTGCAGACCGACCGCCACAATTTTGTCGAACAAGGCCAGCCCGCTGGTGCCCGGCATCCGCACATCCAGCAGCAGGCAACAGGCCTGGGTGATGCGGGCGGCGGGGCCGACGCCGCTGGTGGACGCGGGGTCGAGCAGCTGGCGCTCGAACGACTCGGCGCTGCCATGCACTTCACTCGACAAACGGCGCGACCGCAGCAGCCAAGCCAGGGCTTCGCGCACACCGGCGTCGTCGTCAACTATAAAAACTGTAGCATCGAGCGTAGGTTCCATGAGCGCTAGTCCGCATTTTTAACAGGTAAAGTGAAGGTGAACACCGTGCCGCTGGGCTGGTGCGGGCTGTACTGCAGGGCCCCACCGTGTTGTTCTACCACGGTGCGGCACAGGCTCAGGCCCAGGCCCATCCCTTCGGACTTGGTGGTGAAGAAGGGCGTGAACAGCTGGCGGGCCACCTCGTCCGAAATACCCGCGCCATGGTCGGTGACCGAAAACTCCAGCCAGTCGCCGTGGCTGCCCGACGCACCCTTGCGCACCTGGATCAGCAGCTCACGCGGCGAGACGCCCGGGTGGTCCATGGCCTGCATGCCGTTGCGGGCAAGGTTCAGCAGCACCTGCTCCACCATCGTGCGGTCGCAGTGCAGCGCGGGCAGGTCCGGGCCCACCACGGTGCGCACCGACACCCCCAGCTTGCGGGCCTGCAGGATCACCAGCGGCATGATGGCGTCCAGCAGGGCTTGGGGGCGCACCTGTTCACGCGCCTGGTCCCGGCGGCGGACAAAGTCGTGCACACTTTTGATGACCCGGCCCGCGCGTTCGGCCTGCTCGGCAATACGGCGCACCGCCGTCTGCAGCATCTCGTCCGACTCGGCCAGGCCCATGGCAGTTGCCGCACCTGCCGCACCCGGCACAACGGTCGGTTGCCGATCGCGCAGCAAGTTCATCGACCCGGTTGCGTAGCTGGAGATGGCGGCCAGCGGCTGGTTCAGCTCGTGGCTCAGCAAGGAGGCCATCTCACCCACAGTGGCCAGGCGTGCAGTGGCCTGCAAACGCTCTTGGCTGGCCCGTGACAACTCTTCGATGCGGCGCTGCTCGCTGATGTCGATCACCGCACTCATCCAGCCGGTGTGAAAACCTTGCGCGGTGATCAGCGGGGCTTCCATCACCAGCACCGGAAACCGTGTGCCGTCCTTGCGCATGAACAGCGACTCCAGGCGCTCCCGGGGCGGTAGGTTGCCGGCAAACCGCACCTCCTGCCGCTCCAGGTATTCCTCCGCCAGCTCAGGCGGCCAGTAGGGCAGCGGGGCGCTGAGGCCCATCAACTCGTCCGCCGAAAACCCCACCATCTGGCAAAACGCGGGGTTGACGTAGGTGATGTGGCCTTTGAGGTCACGCGCGCGCAGGCCGGTGACAAGGGAGTCTTCCATGGCCTTGCGAAACGCCAGCGCATCGGCCAGGTCCCGCTCGGCCTGCAGGCGCCGCCGGTTGTCCTTCGCCAGCATGACCAGCACCGACACCAGCGCGATGGACATGGCCGTCACCAGCGCCGTCAGCACGTTGGGGAACAGACTGGGTGCGCCATGCCAGCTGTCCATGCGCAGCACCACCGTGTTGCCTGGCAGGTCCAGCACCTGCTGGGCGGTGAAGAGGCGGGTGCCGCGCCGCGCCGCGCCGTGCATGGCCAGGCGGGTGCCATCCACCTCGGTGAACGACACCTCCTGCCCCCGTGTCAGCTGTTTGCCCACGGTGCTGGCCAGCACCTCCTGCAGCGCATAGGTGGCCAGCACATAACCCGTTACCCGGCCACCGGTGCTGAGTGGCAGGCACATCTCGACCACCTCCAGACCGGGGGAGCCGTTGGCGCGCGGCAGGAAGTAGCTGCTGGAATAGGACGGCCCGTTGGTCCTGCGGGCCCCGGCGCAGGCCAGGGTCACGTCGGCATGGGACACGTTGCGCCCCGCAAATTCAAACACCGGCGCACGGTACGGGGTGTCGGCCTGGGCCTGCACACGCATGCTGGTGTCGCGCCACTCCAGGTGCACCAGCTCCCGGCGTTCACGCAACAGGCTTTCGGCATTCACCGTCCAGGACGCGGGGGTGGGCTCGCCCGCATGCAGGGCCTGCATACTTTGCACATTGCGCACCAGCGCGGAACGGATGTCGTTCGCAGCATCCGACACATCACGCTCCATGCGGCTTTGCACCTGGCTGGCCTCATACCGCCCGGCCAGCCACACCAGTGTGCCCAGCATGGCCAGCACCAGCACCAGCAGCAGCGCCCACAGCGCCCAGCGCCGCCAGACGGACATGAGCTTGCGGGTCCAGCGACGGACCCAGGCCGAGGAGAAGGAGGAAGAAGACAGGTGCATGGCTACACCACACGCAGTGGCACAACCGGGGCCGCAGAACGCAGCGGCCGCAGCGTTGCAATGGCCACCGTCATGGGTTCACCCCCACCTTGGCCGCACCCGAGCGGTCACGCCCGGTGATACGCGTGATACGCGGCTCGGCCCAGCTGCCATCCACCTGGAACTCACGTGTGGCAGCTTCGATGAGGGGGCCGCGCAGAAATGCCTGTGCCAAAAAGGTGCCCAGGCCAATCGCCGGGTTGATCACCGCGGCCACCAGCGTGGCCGTGCCGGTGTTCAGCTCGGGCACCACCACCACCCGCAGGTTTTGTGTTTCGTCGTCCACATTGGCCGAGCCGTCCATCAGCACCGCCGCATTCACACCCCGCATCTGCATGTTGTTGGTGGAGGCAATACCTTTCGCCATGGTGACGTCACCACGCACGAAGTCAAAGGCAAAACCTTCGCTGAAGACGTCCCGAAAATCCAGCGCCAGCCGCCGCGGCAGGGCCTGCAGGCTCAGCACACCCAGCAACTTGGCAAGCCCCGGGTCGGCCTTCAAAAACTGCCCTGACGCAATGTTCACATTCAGCTGCCCGGCCATGCTGGGGTAGTCCAGCGCGAGGGGGGATCCGTTCCACCCGAGCGTGCCCTGCATACGCCCCTTGCCGCGCCGCACCACGTCGGGCATGCCAAAACGTTTGAGCAGTTCACCCGAGTCGGCAATGTCCAGCGTGAAGTCCAGCGCCGTGCGCGACGCAGCTTCAGACCGCGCGCCGGGTGCACTGTGGACAGCCCATTTTCCGGTGGCGTTCATCTCGGCCTCGGGCACCCGGATCGACAGCTTGTTGAGCATCCACTCACGCGCACCGCCGCTCCCGGCCCGGTTGACGGCATCTACTTCCACCCGTCCCAGCTTGTGCCCCCCCAGCTCCAGGTCGTCCACCACCACGTCCAGCGCGGGCATGGTGGTTGGTTGGGTGCCCTCCAACATAGATTCCACATCGGGTGTGGCACTTGCAGGGATGCGCAGCCGTGCCAGCCGGGCAAAAACACCGCCCCCAGCGGATTGGGATTCCTGCCGGTATTCGACGTACCCGTCCAGCTCGCGTGCGTGGGCGTTGGCGCGCCAGGTGCTGCCGCTGCGGGTGGCGCCCAGCACCACGTCATGCAGCGTGCGGCCCGCGGCCCGCAGCTCAGGCACACGCAGCGCCATCGATGTGGGCAGGTACACACTGCTGTCCACCGAGGTGGTGGACACCTGGGGTGATGGCTCGGCGGCCTGGCCCAGCACGCTGTGCCAGGCATCGATGTCCAGCGCCGAAAGCTGCACCTGGGCCGTCACACCCGTTGTGGGCAAGATGGCGGGCTCTGTGTCTCCCACGGTGATGGCACCACGTTGCACCCGCGCAGATGCGCCTGACACATCCCGCAGGTAGTCCACCGACACCAACGTCCCCAGCCTGGCCCGCACCCGGTCCAGCAGCGGGGCGGGGGCCGGGCCGGTGCTGGCCAGCGACTCGGGTGTGAGGGTATTGTCAAACTGCAAGGGCAGCAGCGTTTCGGCCGGCTTGCGCAAGGGCGCAGGCAGGTCCAGCGCCAGACCCTGCAAGGTGCTGGAGAGCTGCAGCTCGGGCACACCACGCCGCATGCCCAGCACGGCGCTGTAGGGTGTTGACCCGGAGGCATGTTCTGCCAGGCGCGACACAACACCCAGCTCCCGCGCTTGGCGCAGGCCGTCGGCGCTCAGCACCCCCTGGGCACGCACCAGCAAGGTGGGCGGTAATGCCGCGCCGCTGCGCTCTGCCGTGCCGGGTGGTGCCTGCAACCCGCCGTCCAGCCGCACGTCACCGCCCAGCAAACGCGCCTGCACCGCGTTGAGTGAAAAGCCTTTTTCGGTGAACCCCACAACACCCTTGGCGCGTGCAAAAAGAGGCGTGTCCGGGCGTAAACGTATATCGTTGTCGGCCAGGGTGACCCGGCCTTCCACGGTGGAGTTGTCAATTGCATGGATCGGCAAACCCAGCTTGATCCGGTAGTCCGCCGCACCTGTCGCCGTGGCCACATCCAGTGCATGGGAACTCATCTCCGCCAGCGGTGAACCGGCCACCAGGCCCAGCGCTTCGGTGAGTGGGCCACGCACGTCGGCGCTCACTTTCACCACCGCATGGTTCAGGTCGTCAATCACGGCGTCGGCCTGCAGGATGCGGGTGTCTGGCATGCCCGCAAAGCGGGCATTGGCCGCTTTGATGCGCATGCTGGCACGGTCAAAAATCAAATCCCCGGACAGCTGGGTGAGTGCGGGCCAGGGCAGGGCACCCGCAGGCTGGAGGCGCGGCGGCACATAGGCGTACACCGCATTTTTCACCTGTGCGGCGATGTGGAAGTCGCCTTGTTTCGGGTCGGTGAACGGCAGGTCGTGCAGGTCACCCTTGACGCGAAACTCGGCACCGGTGATAGCCCCGGCCTGCACGGCATCCCGCACATAGGCATTCACGTCGGCCCCCAATACGCGGGGCAGGTAGCGGTAGACACGGGTGCCCTGGCCCCGGCTGAGCGTGCCCGACAGATCCAGCACACCCGGGAAGCGGGACTGGGCGCCGGACTGGGCCGGGTCACTGGTGTGCCACCCCAGGCGCATCTTGCCCTGCGCATCGGCATTGGCAAACTTGACGTTCTCCATCTGCAGCGCGATACGGTCCCCATCCACCTGCCAGCGGGTGTCGGCCACAAATTCGTCGAAGGGCAACAGCGGGTCGTCGAACACACCGGGCAGGTCAAACGCACCGCGCTGGATGTCCACCGCCGCCCGCCCGCCCAGCTGGTTCAGATCGAAATCCACATTGGCACCACGTATGCCTGGAATACCCACCGCGTGGGCCCCGGCGGCGGCCTGCGAGGCAATGGCCAGCCCCGCCACGCGGCCACGGGCCTGGTATTTCTCGGGCATTTCCAGAAGGCCTTGCCATGAGGCGTCCAACACCTCCACCCGCCCGCTGGGCTGGTAGGCCTTCAAGGCGGCATGGGTGGCATCCCCCAAAGGCAGGCGGTTCGCGATGTGGCGCAGCGCCGCAAGGTCCAGCTGGTCGGCGTGTAACTCACCGTGGGCAGGAATCTGGCCCTCACGCCCGGTGTAGGTCACCGCCACATTACCGCCGGGCCACTGCAAGCCGTCTGCGGTCTGGAACTGCAGGCCCTTGCTGGCAAAAGAAAACCCGCTGGCCAAACGCCGCCCGGTAAACCTGCCTTGCACCGACTGCAGCGCCAAGGGCGGCAAACCGCGCCCCAGCGTGGCATTGACATCGGTGAGAGATACATCGGCGACAGCACCGTCCAGCGCGCCCCCACGCACGTCGGCCCACCAGCGCAGGGCACCTTTGCCCTGGGCCAGTTCGGTGCCGAGATCCCCCGGGCGGAAGTGGCGGCGCAACTGCGACACATCCACACGCGGGAAATCGGCATACACCTGCCCCGCCCACTCTTGCCACAAGCCGCTGCGGCGCACCAACAAAGGCTGGCGGAACTGGCCCACCACACTGAAACGGGCACCCCAGTCGTCCGGGGGTGTGGCGTCCAACCGCACGGCATGGCGGCGCGGGCTGTTGCGCAGCACCACATCCACGTCGTGTAAGGCCAGCAGGGGTGCAGACCGCAACGCGTCGGTCCACATGATTTCACCACCGCGCACGGCGATTTCTTTCTGCGAGAACAACCAGTCGGCCGCCTGCCCGCCACCGCCTGCATCGTCCTGCGACAAGTCCAGGCCTGCCACAAAAATGCGCCCCTCGGCGCTGCGCCGCACGTCCAGCCGGGGTTGGTGGATGGTGATCTGCTCAAACCCCCTGCGCCAGAGCGACGCGGGTGACAGTGTGGCGTCCACGCGGGACAGGTGCACAGCCTCACGCCCGTCGGGGCCACTGACGGATACATCGTGCAACGTGAACGAGGGCACCACCCCCTCGGAACGGGCCGAAATGTCCCCGATGTGCACAGGAACCCCTAAGGCCTTGCTGGCCTGCCTTTCGAGCTGTGGGCGAAACTCGCCAATACGCGGCACAATCCAGCCGTGTAAGGCCCCCCAGCCTGCGAGAAGCAGCAGGGAAACGGCCAACACCACCCAGAAAATCCACTGCGCCAAAGCCGCGTACAAACGCAGCAGGCGCGAGGGAGTCGGGGTGGAATCGTTCATGTCGGACTTGAAGGTGGCAGGAATTATGATCTGCAGTGCTCCCAGAGGTTCCCGCACCCCGTGTGTGGCCGTGTTCATCGTCGAGAGGGCGTCACCGTGGATGCCACGCTGACCCCCAGCCCGGCCCCCGTGCCGGCGCTCTCCACCTATTCCCGTTTTGTCCAGCGGCTGCAACGCCGTTATGCCGACGACCTGCCTTTGCTGGCCCCTGGTGCGCCCACACGCGCCACCATGGACGTGACCCTGTCGCAGCTGCAGGCACGGGGCAGTGAACTGGGTGTCTGCCTGCGGATCCTGCGGCAACTGGTCATGGAACGGCTGGTGCACATCGACTGCGACCTGCAAGCCCCCCTGTCGGACGTGACCCGTGCCGTCACCGAACTCGCCGAACTGGCGCTGGACGCCGCCAGCACCCACGCGCAGGCCACCCTGGACGCCGTCCATGGTGCCCCGCTCGGCCCCAACGGCCAGCGTGCCCAGCTGTGGATCATCGGTATGGGCAAGTTCGGTGCCCGTGAACTCAACGTGTCGAGCGACATCGACCTGATTTACATCTACGACCAGGACGGCGAAACCGCAGGCACCCCAGACGGCCGTGGCCGCATCTCGAACCACGAATATTTCGGCAAGATGGTCAAGGCCATCTACACCCTGATCGGCGACACCACCGAACACGGTTTTGTATTCCGTATGGATCTCGCGCTGCGCCCCAACGGCAACTCCGGCCCGCCTGCTGTGTCGCTGGCCGCGCTGGAGGAATACCTGCAGGTGCAAGGCCGCGAATGGGAGCGTTTTGCCTGGCTCAAAAGCCGGGTGGTGGCCCCCCGGCAATGTATCGACAACAGCTCGGCCCACGAACTGCGTGGTGTGGTGCTGCCGTTTGTGTTCAGGCGTTACCTGGACTACAGCGTGTTCGATGCGCTGCGCGTGCTGCACCAGCAGATCCGCGACCACGCCACCAAACGCAGCGCGGGCCACCCGGGCCGGGCCAACGATGTGAAGCTGTCACGCGGTGGCATCCGCGAGATCGAGTTCACCGTGCAACTGCTGCAGGTGGTGCGCGGCGGCCAGTTCCCCGAGCTGCGCACCCGCCCCACCATGGCCGCACTGCAGCGTGTGGCCCATGCCGGGCTGATGGGCCAGGACACGGCCGATGCGCTAGGCCGGGCCTACGAATTTTTGCGCCGGGTGGAACACCGCATCCAGTACCTGGACGACCAGCAGACCCACGTGTTGCCCACCCGCGACGATGACCTGCAATGGATCGCGCTGACCATGGGCTACAGCGGCCTGTGCCCGTTCCTGCACGACCTGGACGCCCACCGCGAACTGGTGGCGCAGGAGTTCGACACCCTGCTGGGTGGCAACGACAAGAAGCAGTGCACCAAAGGCAGCTGCGGCGGCCCCAAAGGTGCCGCACCTGCGCCGCGCGAGCTGGACACGCTGCTGCCAGAGCTGCCCGCCTTGTTCAGCGCCCGTGTGGCCCAGTGGCGCGAACACCCGCGGGTGCAGGCGCTGCGGGACGACGTACGCGCCCGGCTGGTGCGGCTGGTGCAGCGCACCGGCACCTGGATCGAACAGGGCCGTGTGAGTGAAGCCTCGGCCGTGCAAATGACCGACTGGATGGAGCCCCTGCTGCGCCGCGAGAGTTACCTGGCGCTGCTGCTGGAGCGCCCTGCGGTGCATGAGCGGCTGCTGCACATCATGGGTGCGGCCAAATGGCCTGCGCGTTACCTGATGCAGCACCCTGGTGTCATCGACGAGCTGGCCAACGACACGATGTTGTCCGAGCGTTTTGTGCCCGCAGATTTCGAGGCCGAGCTGGAGAGCCGCCTCAAGTCCGTGCGGATCACCGGCGAGGACGACGACGAAACCCTGCTCAACCTGCTGCGCCGCGCGCACCACGCCGAGGTGTTCCGCACCCTGTCGCGCGACGTGGAAGGCCGCATCACGGTGGAGCAGGTTGCCGACGACCTGAGCGCACTGGCCGAGGCCGTGCTGCGTATCACCGCCCGCTGGTGCTGGCAGCGCCTCAAGAAACGCCACAACACCGACCCCGCCTTTGTGCCGCAATTTGCCGTCATCGGCTACGGCAAGCTGGGTGGCAAAGAGCTGGGCTACGGCAGTGACCTCGACATTGTTTTTGTCTATGAAAAAGGCGACGACAACACCGACGACGATGCCGCCGAGGCCTACACCGCGCTGGTGCGCAAACTCATCAACTGGCTCACGGTGAAGACGGGCGAAGGGGACTTGTTCGAGATCGACACCGCGCTGCGGCCCAACGGCAACTCGGGCCT
Source organism: Burkholderiaceae bacterium (assembly GCA_017997515.1). Next base: position 27,093 of record JAGOEY010000004.1, read on the forward strand.
GCTGATCACCACGTTTGACGCCTACGCCAACTACCAGCAACAGCGCGGCTCCAACACCGCCTGGACCTGGGAACACCAGGCCATGACCCGCGCCCGGTTTGTGCTGGGCAGCGAGGCATTACGCCAACGCTTCGACAAGGTGCGCGAGGCCGTCATCACCGCACCGCGTGACGCTGCCGCGTTGCGCACCGAGATCGTCAGCATGCGTGACCGCGTGCGTGCCGCCCACCCCACCAAGGGTGACCGCTTTGACGTGAAACACAGCAC
>JAGOEY010000282.1 GCA_017997515.1 Burkholderiaceae bacterium
CTGCAGGTGGCGGCCCATCAGCAGGTTGAACTTCTGGTCCGTACCACCCAGCTCCAGGTCACTTTTCAATGCCACCGAGTCGTAGCCCTGCAGCAACGGGTACAAAAATTCATGCAGGCTGATTGAGCTGCCGTCGGTGAAGCGCTGGTGGAAGTCGTTGCGCTCCATCATGCGCGCCACGGTGTACTTGGCCGCCAGCTGGATCATGCCCACAGCACCCAGCGGCTCGCACCACTCGCTGTTGTAACGAATCTCGGTGCGTGCCGGGTCCAGCACCTTGGCGGCCTGGGTGTAGTAGGTTTCGGCGTTGGACTTGATCTGCGCGGGCGTGAGCGGCGGGCGCGTGGTGTTGCGGCCTGACGGGTCACCGATCAGCGTGGTGAAGTCACCAATCAGGAAGATCACCGTGTGGCCCAGGTCCTGCAGCTGGCGCATTTTGTTCAGCACCACGGTGTGGCCGATGTGGATGTCGGGCGCGGTCGGATCCAGTCCCAGCTTGATACGTAATGGCACACCCGTGGCTTCGGAACGCGCCAGTTTCTGCACCCAGTCCGGCTGCGGCAGCAATTCGTCAACCCCACGCAAGGTGATTTCGAGCGCTTGTCTTACACCGTCGGTTACCGGAAATGTTGTAACAACTGATTGATTCATATGGATTTTCTGACCTTCAACGCGCCCTGGAAGCTATACTTTGTGACTTATTTCACGGCCCGATTTTAAGGGGCCACCTTGGAGAGCCGCCCAGCAGCCGATGCGGGCCGCAGCACTGCCGGGCACCAGACACCGCAGAACCCAAGGCCTGAATCACCTATTCCGGGGACAGATATTTGAAAAACCGCTTGATGGTTGTTGGCGAAAAGTGGGCGCACCAGGCTGCCCAGCTCGTCCAGAAGCACCCCCGGCGCCTGACGGCCATTGTCGGCACCTGCCTGCTGGCAGCGGGCAGTGGTGCGTTTGCCGTGGCCTCTTTTGCGCCCGACCCATCGGACATGCCCGTGCGCGAGGTGTTACAGGCCATCGAACCCATGGTGGCGGCTCTGCCCGACGATGTGCTGGACGCCCACCGCTTCCGCCTGTTCCGCACCGAAACTGTCCGCTCCAGCGACACCGCCATCAGCCTGCTGCAGCGCCTGGGTGTGGATGACACCACCGCCGCGGCCTTCCTGCGCACCGACGCCAATGCCAAACAAGGCCTGTTTGCCCGCGCCGGGCGCACCGTACACGCCGAAACCTCCAACACCAACCAGCTGCTCAAGCTGACGGTGCGCTGGTCACAAGACGAATCCCCGCTGTTCCAGCGCCTGGTGGTTGAAAAAACCGCCACCGGCCTGCGGTCCCGCATCGAACTGGCGCCCCTGGCCTCGTCCAGCCGCCTGGCCAGCGCCACCGTGCGCACCACACTCTTTGCGGCCACCGACGACGCCAACATCCCTGATTCGGTTGCCACCCAGCTGGCCGAGGTCTTCTCGAACACCATCGACTTCCGCCGTGCCCTGCGCCGTGGCGACCGCCTGTCGGTCGTGTACGAAACGCTGGAAGCCGACGGCGAACCCCTGCGCACCGGCAAGGTGCTCAGCGCAGAATTCGCCAGCGGCGGCAAAACCCACGAGGCCGTGTGGTTCCAGGAGCCCGGCACCAAGGGCAGTTATTACGCCCTGAACGGCAACAGCATGGGCCGCGCCTTCCTGTCGTCGCCAGTGGAGTTTTCGCGGGTAAGCAGCGGCTTCTCGATGCGGATGCACCCCATCCTGCAACGCTGGCGCGCCCACCTGGGCACCGACTTTGCCGCACCCACGGGCACAGCCGTGCGCACCGTGGCCGACGGCACGGTTGAATTTGCCGGTGTACAAAACGGCTTTGGTAATGTGGTGTTTGTGGACCACGGCGCAAACAAGGTCACCGTCTACGCCCACCTGAGCAAGATCAACGTGAACCCCGGCCAACGGGTGTCGCAGGGGCAGAACATCGGCGCTGTCGGCTCGACCGGCTGGGCCACCGGCCCCCACCTGCACTTTGAGTTCCGCGTGAACGGTGTCCACCAGGATCCGGAAAACCTCGCTGGTCAGGCCGGTGCCGCGCCCATTTCCACCGCGTCACGCCCGGCATTTAACCAACTTGCCTCTGCCATGCGCACACAGCTGTCGGCGGCGGGCTTGGTGCAACAGGCCAGCGCACAGTAAATCAACCGACCCCTTCGGACTTGTTGCGAGGCCGAAGTTTTTTTCAGGGAACCGGGCGCCATTGAGGTTCGCCCGGTTTTTTTGTATCTGCCATGGCCACTGCTGCATCTTCCGAACTTTTCATCGGGCTCATGTCTGGCACATCGCTGGACGGCGTAGACGGTGTTTTGGTTGATTTTTCACAACCAAATATGGCCCTGGCGCAGGAGGCATCTGCGCCTCTAGCTCCTGAATTAAGAGCAAGCCTGCTGACTCTCAACACCCCCGGCCACAACGAGCTGCACCATGCCGCACTGGCCGCCAACGCACTGGCGCACACCTACGCGGCCGTGGTGCACCAGCTGTTGGCCGCCGCTGGCCTGCCCGCCAGCGCGGTGTGTGCCATCGGTGCCCACGGGCAAACCGTGCGCCACCGCCCGGGTGAATTTGATGGCACGGGTTACACCCTGCAGCTCAACAACCCGGCATTACTTGCCGAACTGACGGGCATCGACGTGGTGGCCGACTTCCGCAGCCGTGACGTGGCGGCCGGTGGCCAGGGAGCCCCGCTGGTGCCCGCCTTCCACCAGTCCGTCTTTGGCCGCCCCGGCCAGACCGTGGCCGTGCTCAACATCGGTGGCATCTCGAATGTGAGTGTGCTGGCACCCGGCCAGCCCGTGACGGGGTTTGACTGCGGGCCAGGCAATGCCCTGATGGACCACTGGTGCCA
>JAGOEY010000283.1 GCA_017997515.1 Burkholderiaceae bacterium
GCGGTGAATTCGGGGTGGAACTGCACGGACAAAGCCCGGGGGCCGTAGCGCAGGATCTGGTGCGCGTCGTGCTCGGAGCGGGCCAGCACGGTGGCCCCGGGCGGTGGCACCAGCACACTTTGTTCATGTGTGAGGTAGGCGCCAAACTGCTCCGGCATGTCGGCAAAAAAATCATCGTTTTTGGCAGCGGCGGCCAGCGCCACCTGGTGGCAGCCCACCTCGCGCCCCAGCGGGTGGTAGTCCACCATGCCGCCCAGCGCATGGGCCATCAGCTGGTGCCCGTAACACACCCCCAGCAGTGCACGGTCTGCGGCAACCATCTCGCGCACCCAGGCGGCGGTGCGTTCGCTCCAGTCGGCCCGGTCGGTCACCATCGACCACGAGCCGGTGATGATGGCCCCGGCCACCTGCTGCACGTCTGGCAGGGCGTCCCCCGCCTCGGGGTGCACCGTCTGCGTGGTGATGCCCAAACCGTCGAGCGCCTTGCGGAACCATTCCGACTGGTCACCAAAGTGGTGGTGGATGTCCTCGGGAGGACAGCCCATCTGAACGATCAGCAAACTGGCAGGCATGGCGGGTGAAGAGTAGGTGGCGAAAACAAGGGTGGGCGGCTACGCTCCTTGTTTTATAGCACCCTGCGCAAACTCTGTGGGCGCAGAGGCATCATTTGGTTCTTAAATTGCCCGGCCACCCGTACCCGCGTGTTGCGAAAACAACTCTGCCGTCCAGTCCACAAACGAGCGCACCTTGGCGCTCAGGTGGCGGTTGGGTGGGTACACCACGTGTACGGGGATGGGTGGCGTCTTCCAGCCGGGCAGCACCGGCACCAGGGCACCACTGGCCAGGTGCGGCGCAGCCATGAAAGTGACCATCTGCGTGACCCCCAGCCCGGCCAATGCCGCGGCCAGGTAGGCGTTGCTTTCATTGACGGCAATGCGGTAGTTGCTGGCCAGCGCAATCGACTCGCCGTCCTTCTCGAAGTCGTCGGTAAACATGCGCCCGGTGCGCGGCGAAAAGAAGTTGACCATGTGGTGCCCCCCCTCCTCCAGCTCGCGCGGGTGCTGGGGCACGCCAAAGCGGCGCAGGTATTCGGGCGACGCCACGGTGGTGAAAGGCAAGGTGCCAATCCGCCGTGCCACCAGCGACTGGGCGGTCACTCACACCCATGTCCAGCTGGATGTCGGGGTAACGGTCAAAAAACGTGGACAGCGCCGGGATGATCAGCAGGCTGGCCACCGACGAGCCCACATCCACCCGCAGCCGCCCCTGCGGGTTGGTCTGCGCGTTGCCCATACTCGCCTCCAGCTCGTCCAGGTCGTTGAGCAGGCGGGCCGCCCGCTCGTAGTACGCGGCTCCATCGGGGGTGACACTCACGCGGCGTGTTGTGCGGTGCAGCAGCTTCACGCGCAGGCGCGCCTCCAAGTGCTGGATCTGTTTGGTGACGGTGGCCTTGGGCAGGGCCAACGAGTCCGCAGCTTTGGTGAAACTGCCCGCCTCCACCACCCGGGCGAACACACGCATGGTCAGTATTTGATCCACGGTTTCCTTCTTTCCTTGTTCTGTAGCGCGCGGTCTTATCCGCAGGCGAACCGATGGTGGCACAAAAGACCCATTCCATTGTTGGCAAAACAGAAACAGAGAACACACAAATACCCCTCTTTATGCACCAGACCCACGGCGCTACATTTCAATACCGCCCATTTACCGGACACCACCATGTCACCCCGCGCCCCCCGTTCCACCGCCTGCGCCGCCACCGTGCCCGCAGCGATTGAAGAGACCGATACCCACATCGCGCTGGCCAACCGGCCTGCGGTGGACGCGCGCCTGTACGGCAAACGCACGCCGGGTGCCGCCACACCGCTGGTGCTGCACTTCCACGGCGGAGCCTTTGTGGCGGGCGGGCTGGACAACGGCGCCACAGTGGCGCGGATGCTGGCGGGTGCGGGCGCGGTGGTGGTGTCGCTGGCCTACCCACTTGCGCCTGCCAGCCCGTTTCCGCAGGGTATCGAGGTGGGTTACGACGTACTCGAATGGGTGCACAAACAACGCGTCAAACTGGCGGGCCAAGGTGCCCGTGTGTTCCTGGCCGGTGAAGAGGCTGGTGGCAACCTGGCCGCGGCCGTGGCCATGATGTCGCGTGACCGCGCCCACCCGCCCCTGGCCGGGCAGATCCTTCTGTCGCCCATGCTCGACCCGTGTGTGGGCACCGCCTCCCAACGCGAGGCCACCGATGAAGCCACCACCCGCTGCAAGTGGGCTGACGGCTGGCAACAGTACCTGCGCTGCCCCATGGACGCCGAACATCCCTACGCCGTGCCGGGCACCTCCCGCCGCCTGGCCGACCTGGCTCCCACGCTGGTGCTGAGTGGTGCCGACGACCCGCTGCGTGACGAGGCCCGCACCTATGCGGACCGCCTGCGCGACGCAGGTATCAACGTCACCTACAGCCTGCTGCCGTCGGCCCAGGGCTGGCCAGACGCTCTGCTGCAAGCCACCCCGACCGAATGCCCCTGCGCTGTGGCCGTGCAGGAGCAGATCCGCGATTTCTTCAACGCCACGGCGCAACCCGCACAGCCTCCTGTGGCGGCCTTGCAGCCGGGCCGCGACCGCCCCGGCGGTTGTTGACGCCGCTGCGCTGACCCACTCCCTTTGAAGCCGCTGTAGCGGCACCTGCACCGGGCTTTTTGAGCCTGGTCAGGCCGCTGCATTGCCGTCCGATTTTTTGCATCTACTGAAAGAACCACCATGACCACCCACAACACCAACTCCACCACCCTGTCCCGCAGCGCCCTGTGGACCACGGCTGCCACCCTGACCGCCGTGGCCGCAGCTGCTGCCATCGTGTTTGGCCTGCAAAGCACACCGGCCGTGGCCAACCCCGC
>JAGOEY010000284.1 GCA_017997515.1 Burkholderiaceae bacterium
TGCCCTGGGCACCCCGCCTGCCCGCGTTCCAAAAAGACCCGGCACCCGTGCTGGCGCTGTTGGAACTGCTCAAGGACGACCCGGCGCTGTATGTGCGCCGCTCGGTCGCCAACAACCTGAACGACATCGGCAAGGACCACCCGGAGGTGCTGACCCGCACCACACACCAGTGGCTGCAGGGCGCGAGTGAAGAACGCCAGTGGATCGTGCGCCACGCCTTGCGCACGGCCATCAAACGCGGGGAGCCAGGGGCGCTGGCGGTGCTGGGTTTTGGCACGCAGGCCGATGTGGCCGTGCGTGGTGCACAGATCACGCCCTCGCGCGCAGCCATCGGCGAGAAAGTGGTTTTGGCTTTTGAGGTGGTGAACCGCAGTGCCGCGTCGCAACGCGTGCTGGTGGATTTCCGTATCCACTACACCAAGGCCAACGGTAGCACGGCCGCCAAGGTGTTTAAGCTCAAGACGCTGGAGCTGCAGGCCGGTGAAACGGCCCGGCTGCAGAAGACCGTGTCACTGGCCCAGATGAGCACACGCACCCACTATCCCGGAAGGCACCGAGTGGATGCCCTGCTCAACGGCCACGCCGAGCCGCTGGGCCATTTCGATCTGCGCTGAGATCAAGGGCTGGTCTTCGCCCCCGCCTGGTACCACTGCGCAATCAGCGCACGTTCGGCATCCGTCATTTGTGTGGCGTTGCCCAGCGGCATGAGCTTGGTGGCCACTACCTGCTGGTAGATGTTCTGGGCATGCTGCGCCACCTGTGCAGGCACATCCACCCGCAGGTTCTTCTGCTGCACGGCAGCGCCGTGGCACATGTAGCAGCGTTGCTCCAGCACCTTTTGCACGTCGGCAAACGACACCGCCGCAGGGGCCGCACTGGCAGCGGGTGCCGCCACGGGGGCGGGTTTCATCCAGACGATGGTCAGGCCCAGCACGGCAATACCGGCCATGGCATAAGGCAATGGGTTCTTCGCATTGCCCAGCTTGAAGCGGTGGCGCACCACGAAGAACTGGCGGATCGCTGCGCCACCCAGCATGATGAGCAGCAGCACGATCCAGTTGTGTTCGTGCATGTAGGTGAAGCTGTAATGGTTGCTCAGCATCGCAAACAGCACCGGCAGCGTGAAGTAGGTGTTGTGCACGCTGCGCTGTTTGCCGCGTATGCCGTGCGCCGGGTTCACCGGTTTGCCTTCGCGCAGGGCCGCCACGTTTTCGCGTTGGCCGGGGATGATCCAGAAAAACACGTTGCCACTCATGGTGGTGGCCATCATCGCGCCGACCAGCAGAAAGGCGGCGCGGCCGGCGAACCACTGGCAGGCCAGCCAAGCCGCAAAGGCCACCAGCAGCGCCACAAGCACACCGACGATGGTGTCGCCGTTCTTGCGGCGGCCGAAGATCTGGCAGATGCAGTCGTAGGCGATCCAGAACACAACGAAAAAGGCCAGCGCCACCGAGATGGCCGCACCGGGCTGCCAGTCCATCTTGGACTTGTCGATGAGGTAGGTGCTGGCGTTCCACAGATAGGACATGGTGAACAGCGCAAAACCGCTGAGCCAGGTGGAGTAACTCTCCCAGTACGACCAGTGCAGGTGGTCCGGCAGCTTCTTGGGCGCCAGCGCGTACTTCTGCATGTTGTAGAAGCCACCGCCGTGGACGGCCCACTGCTCACCGCCCACCCCTTTGTCCAGAGATTCCTGGTCGTGTGGCTTCTCCAGGCTGTTGTCCAGCATGACGAAGTAGAAGGAGGCACCGATCCAGGCGATGGCGGTGATGACGTGAACCCAACGCAATAAAAGGTTGGCCCAGTCGAGGTAGTAACTTTCCATTTGCTTTCAACCTTGTGGGTGCGTGGGGGCACCATGGTGTGGTTTGGGCCTGCTCACCACTGCGGGCGCTGTAAGCAGAGAAAGTGCCGCGAACGCAGGGCGGTGAAAGGCCCCGGCTCCGCTGCGGCTTATTGTGGACGGAAGTGTATACACTTTATGCACCAATTCGTGGTTTTCTGAGGGCGAAAGAACACGGGTTAACCCGCATCGCGCCTGACGCTCAGCGTCTGCAATAACTGTGCCGCCACCGCCACCGCAATCACCTCGGGCTCTTTGCCGGTGATGCCGGGCACACCAATCGGGCAGGTGACATGGGCCAGCTCCTCTTCCGTGAAACCACGCTCCTGCAACCTGCGGCGGAAGGTGGCCCATTTGGTAGCGCTGCCAATCAGGCCGATGTAGGGCAGGTCCCCCGCCACACGCTGGCGCTTCAGGCACGCGGCCACCACGTCCAGGTCCTCGGCATGGCTGAAACTCATGATGACCACGCGCGAGCCCGGAGCCAGGTGTGGCACGGCGGCCTGTACCGGGTCGGAGTGTTCACACACCACATTCACCGGCACCGATGTGGGGAAGATCCCGTCGCGGCTGTCGACCCAGGTCAGGGCGAAGGGTAATGGCGCGATGGACTGGGCCAGCGCCGCGCCCACATGCCCACCGCCAAACAAGGCGACCGGGGTGCGTGGCCCGTCCAGCAGCGGACGCAGGCGCCCAGCGTCTGCCGCCGCCACACGCATGAAGCGCAGATGCACCACACCACCACAACATTGCCCCAAACTGGGGCCAAGCGCATACCGCTGGGGCGGCGCGCCGGGCGCACCTGCAGGGTGGGCTGCGTCCGCCAGCAAGGCCCGGGCGGTTGCCAGCGCCTGGTATTCCAGGTGGCCACCGCCGATGGTGCCCAGCACCTGGTCGCTCAGCACCGCCATCCAGGCCCCGGCCTCGCGCGGCACTGAGCCCTGGGTTGACTCCACCCGCACCAGCACGGCGTCCTGCTGCGCCAAGGCCTCGAAAAACCGCTCTTCCATACGCACTGCCGTGACTCCTT
>JAGOEY010000049.1 GCA_017997515.1 Burkholderiaceae bacterium
CGTTTGTCGCAGGCACCACACTGGCGTCGGCGGCGGATGAAGTCCGCCTCTTCGGAAATCCGGGTCTCAACGACCTGGGTTTCAAGGTTGCCGCAGAAGGGGCATTTCATGGTTTTGAGGCCCTTTTAAGAACCGAATAGACCTCTGGCGCACGTTGGACGGGCGCACATAGCTATTGAATTAATAGCAATTGCGCCCGCCAGCATGGTTTAGCGGTACACCGGGAAGCGGCTGGTCAGCGCGTGCACCTTGGCGCGCACGGCGGCCAGGTTGGCCTCGTCGCGTGGGTTGTCCAGCACGTCGGCGATCAGGTGGGCCGTGGCGCGGGCTTCTTCGTCCTTGAAGCCGCGGGTGGTCATTGCGGGGGTGCCCACACGCACGCCGCTGGTGACCATGGGCTTTTCAGGGTCGTTCGGGATGGCGTTCTTGTTGATCGTCATGTGGGCGCTGCCCAGCACCGCTTCGGCTTCCTTGCCGGTGATGCCCTTGGAACGCAGGTCCACCAGCATCACGTGGGATTCGGTGCGGCCGCTCACGATACGCAGGCCACGTGCGGTCAGCGTGTCGGCAACGATCTGGGCGTTCTTCACGACCTGTTGTTGGTACGCCTTGAATTCGGGCGACAGCGCTTCCTTGAAGGCCACGGCCTTGGCCGCAATCACGTGCATCAGCGGGCCACCTTGCAGGCCGGGGAAGATGGCGCTGTTGATGGCTTTTTCGTGCTCGGCCTTCATCAGGATGATGCCGCCGCGCGGGCCGCGCAGGCTCTTGTGCGTGGTGGAGGTGACGACGTCTGCGTAGGGCACGGGGTTGGGGTACACACCGGCCGCCACCAACCCAGCGTAATGGGCAATGTCGACCATAAATATCGCGCCGACGTCCTTGGCAACCTTGGCGAAACGTTCGAAGTCGATGCGCAGGCTGTAGGCCGACGCGCCCGCGATGATCAGCTTGGGCTTGGATTCATGCGCCTTGCGTTCCATCGCGTCGTAGTCGATGGCTTCATTGGCGTCCAGGCCATACGACACCACGTTGAACCACTTGCCGCTCATGTTCAGCGGCATGCCGTGGGTCAGGTGGCCGCCTTCGGCCAGGCTCATACCCATGATGGTGTCGCCGGGCTTCAGGAAGGCGAGCATCACGGCTTCGTTGGCCGACGCGCCGCAATGCGGCTGCACGTTGGCTGCGTCGGCACCAAAGATTTGTTTGACGCGGTCAATCGCCAGCTGTTCGGCGATGTCCACAAACTCGCAGCCACCGTAGTAGCGGCGGCCTGGGTAACCTTCGGCGTATTTGTTGGTGAGCTGCGAGCCCTGCGCGGCCATGACGGCGGGGGAGGCGTAGTTTTCGCTGGCGATCAGCTCGATGTGCTGTTCTTGGCGTGCATGTTCAGCCTGGATGGCAGCAAAAATTTCGGGGTCGGCTTGTTCCACAAGAATGGAGCGGTCGTACATGGCAGTCCTTCAGATGAGAGAAGTCCCTTGGAGACAAGGGCTGCCCAGGCGAACGGCTGAACACACCGGCCAATTCTGGAACGAATCAACACGGGCGGTACGCTTCCCAGTGGTTGTAGCGGGGGCACCCCCGGCATGTCCACGTCAGCGGTGGTGGCCCTTGCCGGGCCCACCACGCCTATCGCCAGTTGCGTACCGGGCTAGTGTAACCCGAGGGCCATGGCCGCGTGGGGCCGGCCCATTCGCAGCTCAGTAGGCAGGCGCGCTGAGGGACGCGACTTTTTCGCCGGCCGATGTGTCGGGCAGAGACGGTGCAGGTGCCTTGACCGGGATGGTCTGGGCGGGTGTGGTGGCCTGCAGTTGGGGTGCTGGGCGGGGTGCGGGCGCGTTTTGGGATGGCACCGAGCCACCCGCGGCGACCTGGCGCAGGCGGGCGTGTTCGGCCAGCACCTTGCTGGCATAACCACCGTCGCTGGGCAGGTTGGCTGCACCCACGTAGTAACGCAGGCCGCCTTCGAGTGAACCCGCACGGGCGATACATTCCTGCAGCACCTTCACACCCACACGCAGGTTTGTGACGGGGTCGAATGCGGCGAAGTGGCCACCAAAGTTGTCGTATTTGTCGGTGTGCACACGCGTCATGACCTGCATCAGGCCCTGTGCACCCACCGCACTTTGGGCGAATGGGTTGAAGCCGGACTCGATGGCCATGATGGCCAGGATCAGGGTCGGGTCGAGCTTGGTGCGGGCACCGATTTCATAGGCTTCGGTCACCAGCGCGCTCAGTGGCTCAGGCGCCACGCGGTACTTTTTGCTGAGCCAGTAGGCGACAGCGGCTTGCTGCTTGGGCAGGTCTTTCGGGTTGGCAGCGGTGGCGCGGTCAATCGCGTCCAGCTCTACCGGCTCAGGTGTGCCCAGCAGGGCGACCTGGCGTTCTTGCAGCCAGCCGATCAGTTGTGTTTCGCCACTTTGGCGCAGATCGGGGCGGGCGGTGAGGGTGATGGCACCAAAAACAACAGCCAGGCCCAGGAGGGCAAAACCGTTGTGCGTTATCTCAAAAAATCCATCGGCAATGTCTGAGGCGACAGTTCGCAGGCCGATTGCTATTTGACGTAGTCCTGTCATAGCTTTTCCTTTCTACACGCGGACTCTGTGGTGTTGTGCTGGCGGGCAGCAGGACTCCACAGGGGCCTCGTTTGGATTGGTACGCCATCAAGTCCGGTACGCCGCATCATGGTGCGGGGGCTTCGGACTGACTTAGCCGGGGTCGGCAGCGGTCGGGTTGTCCCGCGGTTTTGCGGGCACGGCGGATTCTAGGGGGAGTGCAAATACCAAGTCAAGAATAATGAATGGTATTTGCAGTCTAAAAATGTATAAGAAAAAGAGGGAAAACCCCGAAATAAGTCCGTTTTTTACGGGTTGCAGCCTTGTTCAGAGCGTATATGCCGCTTCATTTTTAGGGGTGTAGTACAGGTCGAATAAACCGTTTGAGGGGCTGCAAATCAATCAAACCCCCGCTGCCCATAAAAAATGCAATTTGTATTGGCGAGGGTGGGTGGCTAAAGTAAACAGGCCTGAGCAATCAGTGCATTGTCGGTAGGAGCCAGTCCACACCATCTGGTGGCGATGACGAAGCAGCCCCGGCTTCTTTTGGAGGCAATCCTTTGCTTCCGCTGTCTTGCAGGACTTGAATCTCCTGCCATTCAGCAAGTGATGGCACATGGCCTTTCAGGTCGCCATCGGACCCGGTGGGCAGGCTTCAGGCCAGCCCACCGGGTTTTCTGTTTGGGACCCACGCGCTGTGCCCTGCGGGCGTTTCCATGCGTTACCTTCCCAGTTTGGGTGGGCTGTTCGCTTTCTGGTGAAATAGGCACATGGATACATCGCCCCCCACCTCGCCCCCACAGACCACGGGTTTGCCCTCCGCTCGCCGCCGATGGGGCCGGCGGCTCGCCTGGACACTGGGTGGTGTGGCTGTTGTGTGGGGCGTGGGCTGGTTGGCCGTGCCGCCTTTGCTCAAGCACCAGGCGGAAAAAATCGTGTCCGACAAACTGGGCCGCAAGGTCACCGTCGGCGGTGTGGACTTCAAGCCCTGGACGCTGGAGTTAACACTGCGTGACCTGGCGATTGCCAAGGCCGATGGTTCTGCCGACCAGTTGCACATTGAGCGTGTCTATATAGATGGCGAGTTGCAGTCCCTGTTGCGGCTGGCCCCGGTGGTGGACGCGATCCAGGTAGACAACCCGCGTGTGAGCCTGACCCACGAAGGTGGTGGCCGTTACGACATCCAGGACATCATCGACCGGCTGGCCGCCACCCCCGCCGACCCGACCAGCCAACCCGCACGGTTTGCGCTGTACAACCTGGCGCTGAACGGTGGCAGTGTGGACTTTGTGGACAGCACCGTGGGCCGCACCCACGAAGTGCGCGACCTGCAGGTGAGTGTGCCTTTTCTGAGCAACCTCGATTCCCAGCGTGAAGTGAAGGTGCTGCCGCGCCTGGCCTTTGCGTTGAATGGCAGCGCGTTTGATTCTGCGGCCGAGGGCACCCCGTTCGCAGAGGGCCGCAAAACCGACGGCACCATCCGACTCACCGGTTTTGACCTGGCACCGTACCTGGGCTACCTCCCGGCCAACCTGCCTGTGAAGCTACAGGCCGCCACGGTGGACGCCAACATCCGTGTGGCGTTTGCACAGGTGCCGTCCACTACACCCGCAGCACAGGCCAACTCGGTCAAGCTGACGGGGGATTTGCAGGTGTCGGGCCTGAAGGCGGCCGACGCACAGGGCAAACCTTTGCTGGCGTTCGACAGCCTGAAGCTCGGCCTGGACGATGTGCGCCCGCTGGAGCAGGTGGTGCGTCTGTCCTCGGTGGAGCTCACCGCACCGCAACTGAACGTGCAGCGTGATGCCCAAGGCCGGCTCAACCTGGTGGCCAGTGGGGCGGCGGGCGCACCGGCAAAAACTCCTGAAAAGATAGCTGCACCCGCAGGTGGGGCAAGCGCTGCAGACACAAAAGATCTTAAAAAGGCCCCACCTGCGCCCGCCTGGGACGTGGCGGTGGCGCAGCTTGCCGTTAACGGTGCCAGTGTGGCCTGGCGCGACGCCACCACCACCCCTGCCGCGCAGCTGGACCTGCGGGACCTGTCGCTGCAGGCCCAGGGCGTGGCGTGGCCGCTCACACTGGCCGTGCCTTTCAGCGGCAGCACCAGCCTGAAGGCCGGGGCCAAGGGCGGTGATGCGGGCACGCTGCAGTTCAGCGGCTCGGCCACGGCGCAGGCTGCACAGCTGTCGGTGGCGTTGGACGCTGTGCCGCTGGCGGCGGCAGGCCCGTACCTGGCCGGGTTGCTGGAGCCCGAACTCAGCGGCACCTTGTCCACCCGCCTGGGCCTGGGCTGGCGTGCGCCCGCGCTGGTGGTGCATGTGCAGGCACTGACCCTCGACAAACTGGCGCTGACGCAGGACAAAAATGCGCTGCTCAGCCTGGGCAAGTTGCAGCTGGGCGACACCCAGGTGGACCTGGACCGCCGCACCGTACGTGTTGGCTCCCTGGCCCTCACCGACCCCAAAACCAGCGTGGAGCGCGACAAGGCTGGGCAGTGGATGTACACACGCTGGCTGCGCCAGCCCGCTGCTGGGGTCACTGCCACAGATGCACCAGCTCCCTCAGCCCCCGCCGCTGGCACCACCGGCGCCAACCCCTGGTCCGTCACCCTGGTCGATGCCAAGGTGAACGGTGGCGCCATTGCCTTCCGCGACGCCAGCACGGCGGAGCCGGTGGCGTTTGACGTGTCCGGCCTCACGTTGCAGGTCAAGGACTTTGCGCCGTTGGCCGCAGCCGGTGCACCCAACGTGAAGCCCTCACCACTCAGCGTGTCCGGCCGTATTGGCGCTGGGCGCACCGAGCCCGGCCGGTTTGACTTCAAGGGTGACTTTGGCCTGGCCCCGCTGGCCGCGCAGGGGCAGGCCCAGCTCACCCGGCTGCCGGTGCATGCGTTTGTGCCGTACTTTGCCGACGCGCTGAACGTCGAGGTGCGCCGCGCCGAGGCCAGCTACAAGGGCGGGGTGCGTTTTGCATCACGGCCCGAAGGGGCTTCGGTGCAGGTGCAGGGCGACGCGGCACTTGAAGAGCTGCGTGTCAACAGCATGCTGGCCCTGCCCCCCGCACCTGCCACGGTGGCCGCCGCCGGGGGCAACAGTGCCCCGCGTGGCGAGCCGCTGCTGAACTGGAAGGCGCTGAGCCTGCGTGGCCTCGATGTGGCGCTGGCCCCGGGCAAAGCCACGGCGGTGAACGTGAAGGAGACCACACTCAGCGACTTCTTCGCGCGCATCATCGTGTTTGAAGACGGCCGCATCAACCTGCAGGACCTGGTGAAGTCCTCCGACCCGGTGGCGGTGGTGCCCGACACCAAGGTCACCACCCAGACCGCCACGACTACCACCACGACAGCGGTGGTTGCCCCAGTATCTGCTGCGTCTGCTCCTGTTTCAGGAGCGTCTTCCGCAGTGGCAGCGGGCGCTACAGGCCAAAATGATGCTAAAAATGCGGCGCTGGCCCCCGTCATCAACTTTGGCCCCGTGGCCCTGGTCAACGGGCGGGTGGCGTTCTCGGACCGCTTTGTGCGGCCCAACTACTCGGCCAACCTGAGTGAGCTGACCGGCAAACTCAGCGCGTTTTCCAGCGTCGCCCCGCAAGATACGCCGCAAATGGCCGACCTCGAGCTGCGCGGGCGCGCCGAAGGCACGGCGTCGCTTGAAGTGCTGGGCAAACTCAACCCGCTGGCCAAACCGCTGGCGCTGGACATCCAGGCCAAGGTGCGCGACCTGGAGCTGGCCCCCATGTCGCCGTACTCTGTCAAATACGCGGGCCACGGCATCGAGCGCGGCAAACTCAGCGTGGACGTGGCCTACCAGATCCTGCCCAACGGGCAACTCACGGCCACCAACAAGATCGTGCTGAGCCAGCTGGTGTTTGGTGACGCGGTGGAGGGCGCACCCGCCAGCCTGCCCGTGCGCCTGGCCACGGCGCTGCTGGCCGACAGCAAAGGCGTGATTGACATCGACCTGCCGGTGACGGGCTCGGTCAACGACCCGCAGTTCAGCGTGGGCCCGGTGATCTTCAAGGCCTTGATCAACCTGATCGTCAAAGCCGTGACCTCGCCGTTCAGCCTGCTGTCCAGCGCACTTGGCGGCGGCGATGCCGGAGAACTCAGTACCGTACGTTTCGAGCCCGGCAGCGCCGTGTTGACCGAAGAGGCCCGCACCGGCCTCGACAAAATCGCCAAGGCGCTGGAGACACGCCCCGCACTCAAGATGACGGTGGTGGGCCATGCCAGCGAGGACGCCGAACGCGACGCCCTGAAGCGCCAACGCCTGATGCGTATGCTGCGCGCCGAAAAACGCCGCTCCGCGATTCAGGCCACTTCAGCCCCGGCAGCCGCGGCGTCGGCAGCGGCGGACACCCCTGCGGCACCGCTGGCCATCAGCGACGCCGAATACCCCGCGCTGCTGACTGCCGTGTACAAACGCGCCGACATGGCCAAACCCCGCAACATGGTGGGCCTGGCCAAAACCCTGCCCGTGACCGAAATGGAAGATTTGCTGCTGGCCAATATCAGCGTGGCCGACGATGCGGTGCAAACCCTCGCCACCGAACGGGGTGTTGCGGTGCGTGACTACCTCACCCAGCAGAAACTGCCCCTCGACCGCCTGTTTCTGGGGGCCACCAAACTCGCCAAAGACGGTGAAAAATTCACCCCTTCGGCCGAGCTGAACCTGTCCACACAGTAGAACCCACGGGTAATTTCCGGGGCGAGGCCAAAACCCGGCGAAAATAGCGGCAATGCTGGCATGCACGTGGTGTGCTGTCCGGTGCCGAACGGCCCCTTTTCAGGGGCTCCGCTACAAACCATTTGGGCCGGTGCCACTCAACATATTTATGGGTTTTCATGTTTCCTTTTCCTTCGCGCAACAAAATGTCCGACACCCCTGAAGTCCCCGCAACACCGCCCAAGGTCCAGGAAGTCCATCCGCTGGATGCGCTGACCGGTGGTGCCTTTTCTGCCGCCACCTCGGGTGAACGTGCGTCGCGTGTGCGCGAATGGCTGGCGGGCAACCCCACACCCGAGCAGGTGCAGGAAGTCTTCAAGGAACTCAGCGTGCGTGACAAGGGCGCGGCCAAACCGCTGCGCGAAAAGCTCGACGAAATCAAACGCGCCAAGGGCCAGGAAGTGATTGGTGCCGAATGGGCCGCCAAGGCCCAGGCGCTGCTGGCGCTGCCCAAGCTCAATATCGCTGACGCCTTGGCCTGGCAACGTGACGCCGCCCGTGCGGGTGCGCCGCTGTCGCGTGAGCCGCTGTCGGTGCTGAAGGTGCAATTGGCCGACCGCATCAAGGTCATCGAAGACCTGCAACACCGTGTGCAGGTGCAGCGTGAGGCCGCTGTGCTGCTGGCCCAGCGCACCGAAATCTTGTCCACCAAACCCTGGCAAGACGCCCAGACCGCCCAGGAAACCCTGCGCGCCGACGTGCAGCACTGGCAAGACCAGGCCACCGAACTGTCCACCGACACCAACTGGGCCAGCGTGGACGCCAAGTTCCCGCCGCTGCTCGACGGCTCGCGCGCCCAGTTGCTCGTGGTGTGGGACGCGTTCCAGGCCGCGCTGGCCCTGGCCGTGGCCGCTGCCGCCGACCCTGCTGCACCGCTGCCCCCCGTGCCCGTGTGGGCCGATGCGCTGCGTGCTGCCCGTGGCCTGCCACCCGAAGGTGCCCAGGCTGCACAAGCCAACCGCCCCGCCCGTGCGGAAAAACCCAAGGTGGACCCCGAAGTCCGCGAAAAAGCCATGGCCACCGTGCGTGACGCACTGGTCAAGCTGGAGCAGGAAACCGCCCAGGGCCACGGCAAAGCCAGCGCCGGTGCGGCTGCTGCATTGCGCGGCGTGCTGAAGGAACACGGCAAATTCATCGACACCGGCCTGGAGCACAAGGTGCACGCAGCCCTGGTGGCCGCCGGTGAACTCGAAGGCTGGCAGCGCTGGAGCGCCGACCAGGTGCGTGAAGACCTGGTGGCCAAGGCCGAAGCCCTGCTCAAGCGCCCGGACGGCCAGGCCCTGGGTGGCCGCAAGATGCAGGACAGCCTGCGCCAACTGCGCGAGCTGTGGAAACAAGCCGACCAGGGCGGTGCGCCCAACCACGCGCTGTGGAAGCGTTTTGACGAAGCCTGCAACGAAGCCCACAAAGTCGTCGAAGCCTGGCTCGACAAGATCAAGGCCGACGCCGCCGAACACAAAGCCCAACGCCTGGCACTGATCGAAGAGCTCAAGGCCTGGGGTGCTGCCCAGGCCACCAGCACCGACTGGAAAAACATCCACCGCAGCCTGTACCAGTTTGGCGACCGCTGGCGTGACGCCGGCCACCTGGGCGAAAAAGCCTTTGCCGAGCTGCAACCGCTGTGGAAGCAGGCCATTGGTGAAGCTGCTGCGCCCTTTGAAGCTGCGCAAAAACAAAGCCTGGACCGCCGCCACGCGATGATCGACGAAGCCCGTGTGCTGGGCGACACCCCCGTGCTGCGCATCGACGCCGTCAAGGCGCTGCAACAGCGCTGGCAGGCCGAGGCGCAAAGTGTGCCGCTGGATCGCAAACACGAACAAAAGCTGTGGGACGCGTTCCGCAAGCCGATCGACGACGCCTTCAACCGCAAGACCGCAGAGCGCGAAAAAGCCGCCGGTGAACTCAGCGCCCGCGACCGCGTGGTGCTGGACGC
>JAGOEY010000050.1 GCA_017997515.1 Burkholderiaceae bacterium
GCCAGCCGTGCAGCACAAACCGGCAACCGTGCAGAACTGGAGCGCATCAGCCAAGGGCTGAAACTGCAGCTGCAAACCATCCCCACCGCCAACACCGTGGAGCAAACCGCCCAGACGCTGGGCCCCAAAACGCCGTCCATGCTGCTGTTCATTGGCGGCACACCCGAGCTTGCCCAGTTTTTGCAGGGCATCAAAAAACAAGGCGGCCAGCGTTTTGTGGTGGCACTGGCCGACGTGAACCTGCAAACCCTGGCCCAGCTCGGCAGCATGGGCCGCAACGCGTCGGTGGTCGTGACCCAGGCGGTGCCCATGGTGAATGCCGGTCTGCCCGTGGTGCGCGCCTACCGCGATGCGCTGGCCCGTTACTACGACGAAGCCCCCACCCCACTGGGCTTGGCGGGCTTTATTGCCGCCCGCTACACCGCCCAGGTGCTGGCCAGCCTGGACACCGCCCCCACACGCCAAAACGTGCTGGCCGCCTTCCAGCGCCGCAACACCATGGACGTGGGTGGGTTCCAGGTGCAGTACGACAAAAACAGGCGCAGTGGCTACTTTGTCACACAAAGCATGCTGGCAAGTGATGGCCGGGTGGTCGGCTAGGCATGCGTATTGCTCTTGAATGCTATGCTGCGCCGCAAAATAACAAGCGCACACAAGCCCACACCATGCACAACGGAACCCTCCTCGCCGCCCTTGATCTGGGCTCCAACAGTTTTCGCCTGGAGATAGGTCGCCTGGAGCACGGGCAAATCCTGCGCACCGAATACCTCAAGGAAACCGTGCGCCAAGGCAGCGGCCTGGACGCGGACCGCAACCTCACCCCCGCCGCCATGCAGCGCGGCTGGGACTGCCTGGCGCGGTTTGGCGAACGCCTGGCCGGCTTCACCCGCCCCCAGGTGCGCGCCGTCGCCACCCAGACCCTGCGCGAAGCCCGCAACCGCGACGAATTCTTGAGCCGCGCCAGCGAGCTGCTCAACTTTCCCATCGACGTGGTGTCCGGCCCCGAAGAAGCCCGGCTGATCTACCAGGGCGTGTCACACCTGCTGCCGCAGTCCGACGAGCGCCGCCTGGTGGTGGACATCGGTGGGCGTTCCACCGAAATGATCCTGGGCCAGCACTACAACGCCAACGTGGTCGCCTCGTACCGCGTGGGCAGCGTGGCCTGGTCGATGAAATATTTCCCCGACGGCCAGTTCACGCCCCAGGCCTTCCAGATCGCAGAAATTGCCGCCAAAGCCGTGCTGGACGAAGCGCTGGACACCTACCGGCGCGACGCCTGGGACGTGGCGTACGGTGCCTCCGGCACGGTAGGTGCCATTGGCGACATCCTGGCGGCCCTGGGCGAGACGCCCGGCACCATCACCCGTGGCGGGCTGGACCTGCTGCTGGACCGCCTGATCCGGGCCCAAAGCGCCGACCGCGTGCGCATGGAAGGCCTGAAGGAAGACCGCCGCGCCGTGATTGGCGGCGGCGTCAGCCTGCTGCGCGCCATCTTCGACCTGCTGCAAATCGACCGCATGGAAGTCGCCCAGGGCGCATTGCGCCAGGGTGTGTTGTACGACCTGCTCGACCGCGAGCAGCCCCAGACCGACATGCGGATGTCCACCGTGCAGCTGCTGACACGCAAGTTCGGCATCGACACCGCGCAGGCCAACCGCGTGAGCGCGGTGGCCACCCAGCTGTATGCACACATTGCACCCGACCCCAACGAACGCACTGCCCGCAAGCTGGGCTGGGCCGGGCAGCTGCATGAGATTGGCTGCCAGATCTCCCACAGCGACCACCACCGCCACGGTGCCTACATCCTGGGCAACACCGACGCGCCCGGCTTTGCCATGCCTGAACTGCAGTGGCTGTCCCAGATGGTGCTGGGCCACCGTGGCAAGCTGCGCAAGCTGGAAACCGACTTTGGCAACCGCCCTTTTGTGCTGCAGCTGATGTGCCTGCGCCTGGCCGTGGCCCTGTGCCATGCCCGGCGCGACCCCGACAGCGCCGCCATCAGCCTGGGCCTTGACGGCAACCGGCTGCTGCTGCAAACCCGCCCCGGCTGGGCCACCGCCTACCCGCAGTCGGCCCACCTGCTGAACGAGGAATCCATCGCCTGGCAACGCACCCCCTGGAGCCTGGAAGTCACGCTGAATTGACGGGGTAGACACTGTCATATTTGAGGGGTCTAAACGATTTATACTGTTTACACCGTTTAAGCACCAAGGAATTTATGACCACCACCCCCGCCCCTGTTTCCGCACCTGAAAAAGCCGCTGCGGCCCCCGCAGCCACACCCGTTGCAGCAGCAGCCGCTACACCCGCCAAAGCAGCCCCCGCCCCCAAAGCCGTGGTGGAAAAAGCAGCCGCCAAACTTGCCAAGGCTCCTGCAGCCGCAAAAGCCGCTGCAGCAAAACCTGCCGCACCCGCCAAAAAAGCCGCCCCAAAAGTCGCAGCCAAGGCACCCCAAAAGGCTGCACCCCAAGTGGCTGCCAAAGAAGAAAAACCCAAGAAGCCCAAGCTGGTGCGCGACAGCTTCACCATTCCCAAGGCGGAATACCTGGTGCTGGACACGCTCAAAGAACGCGCCCTCAAGCTGTCACGCGAAGTGAAGAAGAGTGAGTTGCTGCGCGCCGGCATCAAGGCCCTGGCCGCGCTGTCCGACACCGCATTGCTGGCTGCACTGTCTGCCGTGCCCACCATCAAGACCGGACGCCCTGTGGCCGACAAGCCCGCCGCTCAGGACAAACCGGCCAAGAAGGTGCGCAGCACCAAGCGCTGAGACAGAGGGTGCCTGGCCGGCCCAGCGCAAAGGGCCTGCCAGTACACAGCACCCTCGTATGGCAGCTCTGGGTGCTATCAATTTGATTGCTACTCGCGCTTGCTGCAAGCGCGCTAGAGGTCTATTTCATTCACAAAATAGGTTTAAAGCACCTCGGGTGACTGCACCGTCACGATCACCGTCTGCGTCTCTTCCAGCCGCTGCCGCTGGCGCAGCCACCACACGGCGCCCTTGCGTACGGCGCATTCGGTTTCTTTGAGACCTACAAGATGGGCAATGGTCTGGCCCAGCATGGGCTGGTGGCCGATCACCAACACAGCCCCTTTGGCGCGCGGCCACTGCACCAGCTCCAGCAGCTCGGCCGGACTGCCGCCGGGCAGCAGCTCGGCGCGTAGTTTGTATTTACGCCCCAGCGCGATGGCGGTTTGTTCGGTGCGGCGCGCGGGGCTGCACAACACACGCACACCGTCGGGCAGCTGGCGGTCCAGCCAGGCGGCCATACGTGCGGCCTGTTTTTCACCGCGGGACGTCAGCGTGCGCTGCAGGTCTTCGCGGTCGTCGGCTTCGTCTTGGGCTTCGGCGTGGCGCCACAGAATCAGGTCCATCATCGTGTGTCGTCCGTGTTGGGGGGCGGGTTTCGCCGTGTTTTGCCGTACCGCACCATCAGGGCGCCCTGCGCACCGTGGCCGCTGCCGTCCGCACTGGCGCGCACGTAACGTCCGTCGGCACCCAGGTTCCAGGCATCGCGGTCATCGTGCAGGTAGGCCACCAGGCATTCGTCGATCAGGCGCTGCCGCAGCACCGGGTCGGTCACTGGCCAGGCGGTTTCGACGCGGCGCATCATGTTGCGGTTCATCCAGTCGGCGCTGGACAGATACAGGTCTTCTTCGTCACCGCTGCGGAAGTAAAACACCCGGGAGTGCTCCAAAAACCGGCCGATGATCGAGCGCACGCGGATGTTGTCCGTCAGGCCCGGCACCTGCGCGGGCAACATACAGGCACCCCGCACAATCAGGTCGATCTTCACACCCCGCTGCCCGGCGTCCACCAGCGCCTGCACCAGCGCCATGTCGGTCAGTGCATTCATCTTGACGACGATGCGGCCCGGCACACCTGCGCTGGCAGCCCGGCCAATGTGGGCAATTTTTTCGATGGTGCGTTTGTGCAGCTGGAACGGTGCCAGCCACAGATGGTGCAGGCGCGGCAGCTTGTTGTGGCTGGCCAGGTGGGCAAACACGGCGTCCATGTCGGACGTCAAACCCGGGTCGGCCGTGAGGTGGCTGATGTCGGTATACAGCCTTGCGGTGCGCGGGTTGTAGTTGCCGGTGGACAGGTGCCCATAACGGCGCAAATAACGCCCTTCGCGCCGGGTGACGAGCAACATCTTGGCGTGGGTTTTGAGGCCCACCACGCCATACACCACCTGTGCACCGACCGACTCCAGCGCCTCGGCCCAGTTGATGTTGGCCTCTTCGTCAAACCGTGCCTTCAGCTCCACCACGGCCGTGACTTCCTTGCCACGGCGCACGGCCTCACACAGCAGGTCCATCAGCTCCGAATCCGACCCGGTGCGGTAGATGGTTTGTTTGATGGCCAGCACCTGCGGGTCGTTGACCGCCTCGCGCAGAAAGGCCAGCACACCGTCAAAACTCTCGAACGGCTGGTGGATCAGGATGTCAGCCGTCTTCAGCTGCTCCATGATGGGCACGCCGGACTGCATCTGCAGCGGCCAGTGGGGCGTCCACGCCGGGAACAGAAGGGCCGGGTCGGCCACCAGATCGACCAGCTGCGTCAGCCGCACCAGATTGACGGGGCCATGCACGCGGTACAGCGCGGCGTCGGGCAAACCAAACTGGCGCTGCAAAAATTCGAGCAAAAACCCAGAGCACCCGGCCGACACTTCCAGCCGCACAGCCTGGCCATAGTGGCGCTGCTGCAGGCCTTGGCGCAAAGCAGTCCGCAGGTTGCGAACATCTTCTTCGTCCACGGCCAGGTCGGAGTGGCGCGTGACACGGAACTGCGAAAACTCGGTGACTTCGCGGCCCGGAAACAGGTCACTCAGGTGCGCGCGGATGACGCTGGACAAGCTCACAAAGTTGCGCCCGTTCGGCGCGACCTTGTGTGGCACGGCGATAAACCGCGGCAGCACCCGGGGCACCTTGACGATGGCGATTTCGTTGACGCGGCCAAACGCATCGGCCCCTTTCAGGCGCACGATGAAGTTGAGCGACTTGTTGGCCACCATCGGGAACGGGTGCGACGGGTCCAGCCCCACCGGAATCAGCAGCGGATGCACCTCGCGCGCAAAGTATTCACGCACCCATTTGCGCTGCGCTGGGTTGCGCTCGCCGTGCGACAGGATATGGATGCCTTTTTCTGCAAACGCCGGCATCAGGCCATCGTTGTACAGCGCGTACTGGCGCTCCACCAGCGCATGGGCCTTGGCCGCCAGCGCCTCGAAACTGGCCACGGTGTTGGTGCCCCGGGTTTCACCGGTCTGTGCAGCGGTGAGGTGTGGCGCGGCGCGTACTTCAAAAAACTCATCCAGATTGGACGAGACAATACACAGGTAACGCAGCCGCTCCAGCAGCGGCACTTCCGCGCGGTAGGCCCAGTCAAGCACCCGTTCGTTGAAGGACAGGATGCTGTGGTCGCGGTCCAGAAATGCCAAAACGGGGGGCGATGCGTGAGCTACCCCTCCCGCTGCAGCCGGAGGGGACAGCAAGGGTATGCCTGCGCTGGGGCGTGCCGGAACCGACGGCACCAAGGGGGATTCGTCCTGCGGGGATGGCATCGGAGAATGGGATTGGGAAAGCCCCACAGTATCCAGTTGTTTCATGACAGGCGTGTGACAGTCACATTTGCAGCCAGGGTTTTCCCCTGCATATCTTTGCGCGTGGGAACCAGGTGCCGCAGGAACTGTGTTGCGGACTCCGTCCAGCTGAAAGCCAGCGCACGGGCACGCGCCTCGTGGCGCGGCACCCGCATTGCGTTCATGCTGGCCTCGTGCAGGTCCACATCCAGCACACCGCCACGCACACCACCTGCAGTTG
Organism: Burkholderiaceae bacterium; assembly: GCA_017997515.1. The sequence goes on from JAGOEY010000050.1 coordinate 5,821, forward strand.
CACCCAGCACCTCCAGCGGGCCATCCACCGGGTAAGCCGCCACAGGGGTGCCACAGGCCATGGCCTCCAGCATCACCAGCCCAAAGGTTTCCGACCGGCCCGGGAACACAAACACGTCGGCCGCTGCATACACACGCGCCAGGTCTTCGCGTGGCAGCAGCCCCAGCCAGCGGACATGGGGGTAGCGGCGCTTCAGCCCATCCTCCAGCGGCCCCGTGCCACACACCACCTTGGTGCCGGGCAGGTCCAGGTCCAGAAACGCGTCGATGTTTTTCTCGTACGACACCCGCCCCACGTGTAACCACACCGGGTGCGCCAGCACGCCCAACTGGGGGCAGACGATGGCCTGGCCATGGAAGCTGAACAGCTGGGTGTCCACCCCGTGTGTCCAGCTGCGCAGCTTGCGGAACCCGCGCTTTTCCAGCATACGCAGCACCCCTTGGGTCGGCACCATCACCCCCGCAGACGGTCGGTGGAAGTGGCGGAACAACGCGTAACCCCAGGACAGGGGCAGCTTGCAGGCCGCGTGCAGGATCTCGGGAAACTTGGTGTGGAACGCCGTGGTGAACGCCATGTTGCGCCGCAGGCAATAACGCCGTGCGGCCCAGCCCAGCGGGCCTTCGGTGGCAATGTGGATGGCGTCGGGCTGCAGCGCGTCCAGCTGTGCGTTCAAGGCCCGCCGGGGGGACACCGCCAGCTCGATGCCTGCATAACCAGGGCATGGGCGGGTGCGGAAGAGCCGGGGGTGGATGACCTCCACCCGGTGGCCGGCCTGGGTCAGCTCGCGCACCAGCTCCACCAGCGTAGTCACCACCCCGTTGACCTGGGGTTGCCAGGCGTCGGTGATCAATGCGATCTTCATGCGGGCACCCCCACCGACGCAACCGTCTTTTCGGGCAGCAGTGTGGACTGCGACGGTGCCCAGTGCACCAGCTCCAGCCGGCCATCGAAGTGCTCCACCAGCGCGGTGCAGCTTTCCACCCAGTCCCCGTCATTGCAGTACAGCGTGCCGCCAATGTCACGTATCTCGGCGCGGTGGATGTGCCCACAGACGACGCCCTGGTACCCGCGCCGCCGTGCCTCGCTGGCCACGGCCACTTCAAAGTCGGTGACGTAGTTCACGGCCGTTTTCACCTTGCCTTTGAGGTAGGCCGAGAGTGACCAGTACGGCAGTCCCACCCGGGCGCGCAGGCTGTTGACGTGGCGGTTAAGCCGCAGGGTGAACTCGTACAGGTTGTCCCCCACATGGGCCAGCCATTTGGCGCACTGGATCACACCGTCGAAATAGTCGCCGTGGGTGACCCACAGGCGTCGCCCGTCGGCGGTGGTGTGGACGGCCTCTTCCACCACGTCGATGCCCCCAAACGAGTGGCCCAGAAAGCCGCGCGCAAATTCGTCGTGGTTGCCCGGCACAAACACCACACGGCAGCCCTTGCGTGCGCGGCGCAGCAGTTTTTGCACCACGTCGTTGTGGGCCTGCGGCCAGAACCACTTACGCCGCAGCTGCCAGCCGTCCACGATGTCGCCCACCAGGTACAGGTGGTCGCTGGGGTGCCGCTTCAGAAAATCGAGCAAAGCCACGGCCTGGCAGCCGGGTGTGCCCAGGTGCAGGTCGGAAATAAAAATGCTGCGGTACCGCTGGCGCACGGGGCCGTCGTCACCGGCATCACTGGAATCACTTGCATCCATGGCAGCACCCCACATGCCGCCCTGGTGTCCTGGCATGTCGAAGGTGCTGCGCATCACGCACCCAGGAAGTGTTTGCGGTAACGCGCGGGCAGGTCGGCAATCCGCATCATCATGGGCAGGTCGGCCGAGTTGAAGTCCGGGTCCCAGGCCGGTGCACCCAGCACTTTGGCACCCAGCCGCAGGTAGCCCTTGATGAGTGCTGGTGGCTCCACCCGTGTTGTGTGCAGCGGCTCGCGGTCCACCGGCAGCGGCAACCGGGGCCGCACGTGGTATTCGATCGGGGCCAGGTGGGTCTGGCGCAGCTGGTGCCAGATGCTGACGGCAGCGTCGCCGCTGGCCACACCGTTGTGCACCATCGGGATGCTGGCGCAGCCAATCATGGTGTCGAGCTGGTTGCGCACCATGAAGCCCGCCAGCGCGCCCCACAGCGCCATGATGACGCCGCCGTGGCGGTGGTCGGCATGTACACAGCTGCGGCCCAGCTCCACCATCCGCGAGCGCAGGTGGCGCAGGCGGGTCAGGTCAAACTCGGTGTCGCTGTAGGTGCTGCCCACGCGTTTGGCCTGCGCGGGGGTGAGCACACGGTAGGTGCCAATCACCTGGCCCGAGGCCACGTCGCGCACCAGCAGGTGTTCACAGAAGTCGTCAAACAAATCAATGTCGTGGCCCGGCACGGTGTTGGGCAGCTGGGCACCCATTTCACCCGCAAACACCTGGTAACGCAGGCGCTGGGCCTGGCGCACTTCGTCCTGGTGCACGGCCCAGGACACGGCGATGCCGCTGGGCGCTGCCGCCGGAAGGATGGCGGCAGCCGGTTGGCTGGTGGGGCTGCTGTGGTCAGGGGAAAAAACAGGTGTGGCAGGGGCTGTTGTCTGCAAGCCGGTGCCGGAAATGGGGGGGTGCATGGCGCTCTCCAGGGGCGTTTTGTTCCTGGCAAGTCTCCCTGCAGGCCATGACGCCACCGTGTCAGTCGCGTGGCGCTTTGATGACAGTCCACGCCCCCACGCGCTCTATATGCCATTTTTAATAGTCAAAACAGCCTTTAGCGCACGTTCCACAATCACAAGTAGCTATAAAAAATATAGCTACTGAGGCATTTCAGGCCAAGGCACGCGCAGACACCACGATGCCATCGGCGTCGGCGTACAACCAGTCACCGGGGCGCACCCACACCCCCTGGATCTGCACCGCCACATCACGCTGGCCTTCGTTGCGTTTTTCCGTCGGCAGCGGCATGCTGGCCAACGCGCGAATCCCCGTCTGGTGCCCGGCGAGCTCGGCCACATCCCGCACCGCACCGTTCACCAGCACACCCGCCCAGCCGTTACGCGCGGCGGCAGCCCCCAGATTGCCGCCCAGCAGCGCCCGTCGCAGCGATGCGCCACCGTCCACCACCAGCACACGCCCGACGCGGCCCGTGGGGGTGTCGTCAAAGCCGGGCGAATCAACCGCCGCCTTGACCAGCGAGTTGTCTTCAAAACACTTGATGGTGGTCACCGGGCCGCAAAACTTGAGCACCGCACCAAAGTCGCGGAACACGGGTGGCAGCACACGGAAGTCGCCTGAGCTGTCGTTCTTGTAGGCATCACAGAAGTCGCAGGTGCTGAAATCGGGGCGGGCAGAAGTCATGTCACGGGCCTTGTCAAAGTTTGCGGAATGCGAAATAGCGTGGACAGAAGTCGTCTACG
>JAGOEY010000051.1 GCA_017997515.1 Burkholderiaceae bacterium
GGGTATGGATGGCCTGGCGCAGCCCACCGTTGCCCGCAAAGTCCACATACACACACGGTGTGTCGGCGGCGATCTGGTCAAGTGCATCGTAGGTCAGCACCCGGTCGTAACAGCCCAGGCTTTCGCAAAAAGCCACGTTGGCGGGCGAGGTGAGTCCAATCACCTCGATGCCTTCGCGCTGGTGCAACTGGAATGCCGTGCCATAGGCTGTTTTGCTGGATGCGCTGGACAACAGCATCGCGCCACGTGGGCCGCCGGGTGTGTGGGCACCGAAGAAATTGTTGTCGGCCATGAAGTCGTCGATCAGCCACGAGGTGATGAACAGTGGCCGCAGCAGGGCCTGGAGGTCTTCGGTGTCGGCGCTGTACAGCGGGTCGGCGGCGCTGCGGAAGTACTGGTTGTAGACGGCAGGCAGGGCCGCACGGTGGGCGGTGGCGTCGGTGAAACGTTCTGCCGACAAGCGGTCGGCCTGCAGCACCAGGCCCGTGGCCATGGGCCAATAACCATACAGCCGTTCCCCCACGGCGACACCCGGGTGCAGCGACTGCACCACACTGGCAAAACCCCACACGGGGATGTTGCCCCAGCCTTCTTCGGCGCTGGGGAAGAACTGCCAGTAGCCCATCGCGTCGCCAAACGCAGCGTAGGTGATGTTGTTGGACGTCAGCGCAAAGTGGTCGATACACACACGCACCTGTCCGTCGGCCAGCGCCTGGTCGGGCAGGGTGTGCAGGCGTGTGGTGCTGAGCTGGTCTTTGCGAACCTGGAGTTGTGTGGTGTGCATGGGGTGCGGTCTTGTTAGTGGTGCCGCGCACATTAGCGCGCCAGGACGATTAGCGCCACCGGCTTGTGTGTTGGGGCGTCACACGTGGGACAAGCGGGAACAAAAAAGCGCCCTGGCCGATGAAGGCCAGAGCGCTTTGCCGAATGTTCAGCGCGAAGCGTGATCAGACGATGGTGATGTCCACGGCAATGTTGCCGCGTGTTGCGTTGGAGTAGGGGCAGACCTGGTGTGCGGTGTCCACCAGCAGTTTTTTCTGGGCGTCGTCCAGGCCGGGCAGGGTAATCGCCAGGGCGACAGCAATACCGTAGGCAGCGCCGCCGTTGGTGGGGCCGAGGGACACCTTGGAGTCAATCGCCACGTCGTCCGGTACCTTCACGCCGACCTTGGGGCCGACGGCCTTCATGGCACCGATGAAGCAGGCGGCGTAACCCACGGCAAACAGCTGCTCGGGGTTGGTGCCGGGCTTGCCCGAACCAGGCGAGCTCAGTTGCACGTCGATAGCGCCGTCGCTGGACTTGCCAGCGCCGTCACGGCCGCCGGTGGTGTGGGCTTCAGCGGTGTAGAGAACTTTGTCGAGAGGGGTTGTCATGGTGATGTCCTTTGGGGTTGGTGGAGGGGAAGGGAAACTGTTCAGGCGGCCGCTTTGACGCGGTCGCGCAGGGTTTGTAACTGGCGCGTGAGCTGCACCAGCTCGTCAATCGAACATTCGCTGGCCGCCAGCAGGCAAGCCGGCACGTTCGCAGCTTTGGCCTTGAGCTTGCGGCCTTCGGCAGTGAGGGTGATATGCACCCGGCGTTCGTCGGCCACATCACGCAAGCGGGCCACCAACCCACTGGCCTCCAGCCGCTTGAGCAAGGGGGTCAGGGTGCCGGAATCCAGCGAAAGTCGCTCACCCAATGCCGACACGGTGGGGCCGTCTTCTTCCCACAGCGCCAGCATGACGAGGTATTGCGGGTAGGTCAGGCCCAGCTTTTCCAGCAGGGGTTTGTAGAGGCGTGTCATCGCCAGCGAGGTTGAATACACCGCAAAACACAGCTGCTTGTCGAGCTGGAGCATTTCGTTGGGGGTTGGTGCGGCGCGCATGGCCTGAATTTTATCGTGCAATTAAATTGTGTGCAATGTAATTGCCATGTAGGCACCGGGGAGATGCTGGGGTCGTGCGCCGGCCAGCATCTCCCGGGTGTATGCCCGTCAGGGGGTCATCAGGCTGTTGGCCACGGCCTGGTAGGCGGGCAGGGTCAGCGGGTCGTTGGCGGCGTTGGTGGCCAGCGGATGGGCGGCATAACGCACGATCACCATCTCCGCCTTCGGGTCCACATAGATGTTCTGACCGTGGATGCCGCGTGCCATGTAGGCCCCGTTGGGGTTGTGGGTTACCCACCACATGTTGTGGTACGACCAGCCTGGCAGCAGCGGGTAGCCACCTTTGGCGAAATGTGCTTTGTCCGCACCTTTGCGGATGTCTTGCACCACGGCGGCAGGTAGGATCTGCTGGCCGTTGAACTTGCCGTCGTTGCGCATCATTTCGCCGAACAGGGCCAGGTCGTGCAGGGTGGTGTTAAGCCCGGCACCACCCGACTCGGTGCCAATGCGGTCCACCATGAAATACGCGTCGTTCTCGGCACCCAGTTTGCGCCAGATGCGCTCACTCAGCACCTCGGCCAGTGACTGGCCGGTGACACGGCGGATGATCCAGGCAAGTACCTCAGTGTTAACGGTTTTGTAGGCAAAACCTTGGCCGTGCTGGCCTTCTTTCTGCAGCTTGGTCAGAAATTCGTAGAAGGTTTTGGGGCCCGTGTAGCCCGGGCCTTGCGGCATCATGCCGCCCGCACGGGCGTAGTCCCAGATCTCGGCCTTGGGGTCGGCGTAGTTTTCGGAGTAACGCACACCCACCGTCATGTCCATCACCTGGCGCACGGTGGCGTCGGCATAGGCCGAGTCTTTCATTTCGGGCAGGTACTGGGTCACCAGGGCGGAAGGGTCGATCTTGCCTTCATGCGCCAGCAGCGCGGCCAGCGTGCCCACAAACGACTTGGTGACCGACATCCCAATGTGCTGGCGCTCGGGTGTCAGCGCACCAAAATACCGCTCGTACACCACCTGGCCTTTGTGCATCACCAGAATGCCGTCGGTGTAGGTGCCTTCCAGCATCTGCTCGAAGGTCATTTCTTCGCCACCCATACTTTTGAAGCGCAGACCGTCCAGGTTGCGCAGTGCCACGGGTAACACTGCCGGGGCACCGGTGCCGCGCCAGACATTGCTGGTGGGCACGGTTTCGCGGATGTGGGAGTAGCTCCAGCGGGTGCGTGGGTAAACACCGCCTGCAGGGTTGTCAAAGGTGATCTGTTTGTCCGCTGCGGGCGGAAACCCTTTCATCCAGCCCAACGCGTCCACCGTGGTGGCCTTGGGGTCGGGCAGTTTGGGCGCAGCAGGTGTCTGCGCAGAGCCGAGGGGGGTGAACATCATGCAGGACAGGGCTGTGGCTGCAGCAGCCAAGGGCAACTTACGGATTCTGGGCACTGTGGTCTCCTCGAAATGGAGACCCATTGGATCAACCGTTCTGCGGTGTGGGTACCGGGAAAACCTACCCCGCCTGACACCTGCGCGACCGGTTGACTCAGCGCCCGGTAAACCGGGCAGGCCGCCGTTCCACAAAAGAGCGAATACCTTCCGCCGCATCCTCGCTGTTGGCCAGCACCCGCTGGGTTTCGATGAACTCCGCCACCGCAGCCGCAGGGCCTTGCTCCACCGCCTTGAGGGTGTTGAGGCGTGTGGCCACCACGGCGGCGGGGGCTTGTTCGGCAATGTTGTGGGCGATGGTGATAGCGGCATCCAGTTCCTGCCCGGCAGGCACCACCTTCTGCACAAAGTTGAGCCGGTAGGCCTCGGCGCTGTTGAACTCGTCGCCTGTCAGCAAATGCAGCATGGCATTGCCCAGGCCTGCACGTTCTGCCATCCGCAGCGTGGCACCGCCCGTGGGCATGATGCAGCGTTTGACTTCCAGCTGCGAGAAGCGGCAGTCGTCCGCCGCCACCACAATGTCGGCCCCCAGCATTAGCTCGATGCCTACGGTAAAAGTGATGCCCTTGACTGCCACCACCATCGGTTTGGTGCGGCGGCGGTAACCGGGCAGGCCCATGTCGTGCGGCTCCACCAGGCCTTCGGGGATGGCCTTCTTGCCCGCCCGCATCAGCGGCGCACACGCGGGCAGATCCAGCCCGGCGGTGAAGTGGTTGCCGAACGCATGGAGCACCCCCACCCGCAGTTCCGGGTCATCGTCGAGCCGGGTGTAGGCCTCGGCCAACTCGCAAAACATCTTGGGGGTGAAGCCATTGCGTTTGGATGGGCGGTTCAGCCCGATCAGCAGCACATGGCCACGCACCTCGGTGACCACCGCACCTTCAGGCAATTCGGCAGGAAATTCCATGGCTTGTCTCCTTTTTCCATCGCAGTTATCAACACCACGGTAGTGTGGCTGCGGTGGCGGAGCTTGTGCGTCTTCTTAGCGACTGCGCGCGGCACGCCAGCGTGAACGTTGCAACGCAATCAGCTCCACGGCACCGTAGACCAGTGCGGCGGCCAGCGCGCGGGGGCGGTGAAAGAGCTCCATGCCCCAAGCCTAGTGCGCACGTGTGACAAACCGGTGTCATATGAATGACGTACCGTGGTGTGCCCTCCCACACACCACCCATGCCCACCTCCGCCGTCCTTGCCGAACTCAGCGCACTTGAACGTATCCTCGAACTGGGGGCAGACCAACTTGAGTCACGTGTGGTGTGCGAGGTGACCGTCGACCCAACAGACCCCGCATCGCCGAAGTTGCCCGTGCATGCCATCACGCTGGGCAACGCCTCGCCACATGTGCCCGCTGTGGGGTTTTTTGGCGGTGTACATGGCCTGGAGCGTATTGGTGCGGAGGTGGTGATTGCCTACCTGCAAAGCCTAGTCACCCGTATGCGCTGGGACAGCACATTGCACCGCCAGCTTGAGTCGGTGCGGCTGGTGTTTATGCCGCTGGTGAACCCCGGCGGCATGCTGCGCGGCACCCGCGCCAACCCCGCCGGTGTGGACCTGAACCGCAACGCGCCGGTGGACGCCGATGACCGCGTGCCCTGGCTGGTGGGCGGCCAGCGCGTCAGCCCCAACCTGCCCTGGTACCGTGGCGCGGCGGGCAACCCGATGCAGCCCGAGGCGCAGGCGCTGTGTAATCTGGTACGGGATGAACTGCTGTCGCGCCCGTTCAGTATCGCCATCGACTGCCATTCGGGCTTTGGCACACGCGACCGGCTGTGGTTTCCCTATGCTCACACCCGGGCACCGGTGCGGCATCTGGCCGAGATGCATGCGCTGCAGGACATCTTTGGCCGCGCGCACCCGCAGCACCGCTACATCATCGAGCCGCAGAGCAGCCAGTACCTGGCGCATGGCGACCTCTGGGATTTTCTGCACCTGGAGGCCGGCAGACGGGACGAGGGCGGCCCGGTCTTTTTGCCGCTCACGCTGGAGATGGGCTCCTGGCTCTGGGTCAAGAAGAACCCGCGCCAGCTGTTTTCGCGCCACGGTATCTTCAACCCGCTGATCCAGCACCGGCAGGAGCGTGTGTTGCGCACCCATGTCGCCCTGCTCGACTTCATGGGCCGGGCGGCCACCGGCTGGCGGCTGTGGTCACCTGAAGGTGCTGAGCGCACGCGGCACCACGAGGAGGCTTTGCAGCGATGGTATTAACGCAGCCCGCGCCCTGGATTCTGCTGCGTGGCCTCACACGCGAAGCCGGCCACTGGGGCGAATTCGTACCGCTGTTGCGTGAGGCGGTAGCGTCGCATAGGGTGCTCACGCCCGATCTGCCCGGCAACGGCACACGCTGGGCCGAACGCAGCGCGGCCACCGTGCCTGCGCTGATGGAAGCCGTGCGTGCTGATTTGGCCGCACAGGGAATCCATCCGCCGTACCGCTTGCTCGGTATGTCGCTGGGCGCCATGGCCTGTGTGGCCTGGGCCGAGATGTACGCCGATGAAGTGGAGGCGATGGTGCTGGTCAACACCAGCCTGCGGCCTTTCAGTGGGTTTTACCAGCGGCTGCTGCCGCGCGCCTGGCTGCCACTGGCACGCCTGCTCACGCTGGGTGCATCACCCGAGGCGATGGAGCAGGCGGTGCTGGCACTCACCAGCCGCAACAATTTCAGCGAGTCCGCCCGCGCGCAATTAATAGCGCAGTGGGTAGACCTGCGTCAGCGCCACCCGGTGTCACGCGCCAGTGCAGTCAACCAGCTGCTTGCGGCGGCGCGCTACCGTGCGCCGCAGGCTGCACCAGACATGCCCATCCTGGTGGTCGGCACCCACGGCGACCGGCTGGTGTCGCCGCGCTGCAGCGAAGCATTGGCGCGGCATTGGCGTGTGCCGCTGGTGCAACATGCGGATGCGGGGCACGACCTGCCGCTCGACGCTGCCGAGTGGCTGGCCGCGCAGGTGGCTCATTTCAATACGTGTACACGCCCTGCTTGGTCTTGCGTCCCAGACGTCCCGCAGCCACCATTTCCTTGAGCAGCGGGCATGGGCGGTATTTGCTGTCGCCAAACTCCGTCAGGTACACGTCCATCACCGCCAGGCACACGTCGAGGCCAATCATGTCGGCCAGGGCCAGCGGGCCAATCGGCTGGTTGCAGCCGAGTTTCATGCCTTCGTCGATGTCTTCGGCCGTGGCCGTGCCTTCTGCCAGCACAAAAAATGCCTCGTTGATCATGGGAACCAGGATGCGGTTGACCACAAAGCCAGGTGCATTTTTTACGGTGATGGGGGATTTGCCCAGCGTCAGCGCCAGGGCCTTCACGTCGTCATGTGTTGCGTCGCTGGTTTGCAGGCCGCGGATGATCTCCACCAGCGCCATCATCGGCACCGGGTTGAAGAAGTGCATACCGATAAAGCGGTCGGGGCGGCTGGTGGCAGCGGCCAGCTTGGTGATGGAGATCGACGAGGTGTTGGATGCCACGATGACCTCGGGCGGCAGCAGAGCGTCGGCCTGCTTGAGGATCTTGAGCTTGAGCTCGTAGTTCTCGGTCGCGGCCTCGATGACGAGCTGCGCGGCCTTCAGGTCTTCGTAGCTGGTGGAGGTCTTGATGCGTGCCAGGGCCGCATCTTTGTCGGCGGCGCTGATCTTTTCCTTCTTGATCAGGCGGTCCAGGCTGCCGGCCACGGTGGCCACACCTTTGGCCACGGCGGCGTCGGAAATGTCCACCATCACCACGTTGATGCCCGACACCGCGCAGGCCTGCGCAATACCGTTGCCCATGGTGCCCGCGCCGATGATGCCAACTGTCGTGATCTGCATAGAGAGCTCCCCTTAAAGTGAATAAACGTCGGGTTAATGGTATCGGGATTCAGGGGGGCTTGCGGTAAGGTCAGCCACCACTTTTGCCACCCAGGCGACAAACGGCCATGCCCTCAGAGGCGGAGACAGGAAGAATGTTCGACTACATCGTGATTGGCGGCGGATCGGCCGGCAGTGTGCTGGCCGCGCGGCTGAGTGAAGACCCCAGCGTTAAAGTCTGCTTGCTCGAAGCGGGCCCGGTGGACAACAGTGTGCTTATCCACTGCCCCGCAGGGATTGCCGCCATGGGCAAAACGGGCAAATTTGGCTGGGGCTTTTCGACCGAACCCCAGCCCGGCCTGAACGGGCGGCGCGGGTACCAGCCACGGGGCAAGGTGCTGGGCGGCTCCAGCAGCCTCAACGCCATGATCTACACCCGCGGCCAGCGCGAAGACTACGACCACTGGGCCGCGCTGGGCAACCCCGGCTGGTCGTTTGATGAGGTGCTGCCGTACTTCAAACGCGCCGAGAACAACGAACGGGGGGGCGATGCTTTCCACGGCAGCGGCGGTCCGCTGAACGTCAAGGACCTGCCCGAGCCCAACCCCTTCAGCAAGCTGTTTGTGGATGCCGGTGTGGCGGCGGGGTTCCCGGCCAACAACGACTTCAACGGTGCCAGCCAGGAAGGGGTGGGCATGTACCAGGTGACCCACCGCAACGGTGAGCGCCACAACATCGCCCGCGCCTACCTGCACCCGGCCATGGGCCGCCCGAACCTGCAGGTCATCACCAGCGCCCACACCACCCGTATCCTGCTCGAAGGGCGGCGTGCGGTGGGGGTGGAGTACCACAAGGACGGTGCCCTGCACCAGGTGCGCGCCACGCGGGAAGTGCTGCTGTCAGCGGGTGCTTTGCAGTCGCCGCAGATATTGATGCTGTCGGGCATCGGCCCCGGCGCACATCTGCAGCAGCAGGGTATTGCCGTGTTGCACGACCTGCCCGGCGTGGGCGCACACCTGCATGACCACATCGATGTGGTGCAGGTGGTCAGCGCGGCGGCCGAGAAAGACCTGTTTGGTGTGTCGTTGTCCGGTCTCCTGCGTATTGCGCGGGGTGCCCTGCAGTGGCGCAACAGCCGCACTGGCATGCTCACCACCAACTTTGCCGAGGCGGGCGGCTTCATACGCAGCCGCCCCACGGAAGAGCGGCCCGACCTGCAGCTGCATTTTGTGGTGGCCAAGCTGGTGGACCATGGCCGCAAGACGGTGTTTGGTTACGGTTATTCAGGCCACGTCTGCCTGCTGCGGCCGCTGAGCCGTGGCAACCTGACGCTGGCCAGCAGCGACCCGATGGCTGCACCCCGCATTGACCCGAACTTCCTGGGTGAGCGCGACGACGTGGACCGCCTGGTGCAGGGCTTCAAGGTGCTGCGCACCATCCTGTCGCAGGCCCCACTGGCCCGCCGGGGTGGGCGCGAGGTGGACGTGTTGGCCGCCGCGCAGACGGATGCGCAGATCGAACAGTTCCTGCGCACCTATGCCGACACTGTGTACCACCCCGTGGGCAGCTGCCGCATGGGCAACACCGCCATGGACGTGGTGGACGCCCAGCTGCGCGTGCACGGTATGCAGGGCCTGCGGGTGGTGGACGCGTCCATCATGCCGCAGGTGGTGAGTGGCAACACCAACGCACCAACGGTGATGATTGCCGAAAAAGCCGTCGATATGATCCGGGCCGCTGTGTAGCCGAATTTTTAAGGAAAAAATGCCTCTGGCGCACGTGTGGTGTGCGCAAGTAGCTATACAAGTGATAGCAAAACTTGCGCAGGCGTTATCCCTTGAACCGCTTACGTGTCAGCGCCAGCGCCACCCAAAACGCCACCACGGTGGTCACCACCAGCACCAGCCCGTGGCGCACGGGGTGGGCGGGCCACTGGTCCATAAACAGCGGGCGCACCAGCTCCACCGCATTGGTCAGCGGCAGCCAGTCGGAGATGGCGCGCACGATGGGCGGCAGCTGTTCGCGGGGGAAGAACACACCACTCAAAAACATCATGGGTGTGAGCACCAGCGTGAAGTAGTAGGTGAAGAAGT
>JAGOEY010000052.1 GCA_017997515.1 Burkholderiaceae bacterium
GGCGTGACTTCACATGCTGGCGCACGGCGTTCTGCAGCGCTTCGATCAAGGCCTCGTCATCGACCGGTTTTTCCAAAAACTCGGCGGCACCGGCCTTGAAGGCGCGGCGGCACATCTCCACCGTGCCATGGCCCGTCAGCATGATGACGGGTTGGTCCACCCCCTGGGCGACCAGGGTGTCGAGCACGGTGAGGCCGCTGGTGCCGGGCATACGCACGTCGAGCACGATGGCACCAATACTCTGGCGTTCGAATTGCGCCAGAAAAACCAGCGGGTCGGCCCAGGTCTGCACCCGCAGGCCCACCGTGCCGATCAGCAGGGCCAGGCTGCTGCGCACCGCTTCGTCGTCGTCGATCAGGTGGATCAGGGGGGACAGTGTGTCGGTCATGCGGCGGCGGTTTCGAGCGGCAGTGCCAGGTGGAACGAGGCCCCGCGCGGGGCGTGGTGGGAGGCAGTCAGTGTGCCACCCATACCCATGGCAAGGGTTTCACACAAACTCAGGCCCAGCCCCAGGCCCCGTTCACGTGTGCTGAAGAAGGGTTCGAAAATGCGGCCCAGCAGGTCGGGATGGATGCCCGGGCCGCTGTCGGACACGGTCAGCACGCCCTGGCCGCTGGTGAGGTTGAGCGACAGGATCAGCCTGCGGTCGCTGGCGGGCACCAGCTCCAGCGCCTGCAGCGCATTCATCAGCAGGTTGTGCACGATCTGCTCCAGTGCCACAGCGTCGGCGTGCACCGTGACGGCTGGCACGACGCAGGGCAGCACGGTAGGGGTCACGTTGCGCCGCTGGCATTCGGGCTCCAGCAGATACAACACGTCGCGCACCACGTCCTGCAGCACCACCGGTTCGCGCTGGCCGCTGAGCTGGGGCCGCTCCACCGCGCGGCGCAAACGGCCCACGACATCTGCGGCGCGCCGGGCCTGCTCCACGGCCTGGGCCATGGCCGCGCGGGCGGGGTCGAGTTCAGGCGGGGTTTCGCGCAGCATGCGGCCTGCGGCCTGGGTGTTGGCGAGCAGGGCGGTCAGCGGCTGGTTCAGCTCGTGCGCCATCCCTGCTGCCAGTTCACCCATGGCGTTGAGGCGTGCCACCTGGCCCAGGCGCAGCAGTTCTTCTGCCCGGCGGCGGCCGGCGCGCTGGCGTTGCAAGGCCATCAGCGCGGCCAGCAGTGCGGCCACGGCCAGCGCCCAGGCGGCCATCCACATCCAGGGCAGTTGCTGCCAGCCCACTTGCTGGCTGGCCACCAGGTCGAACGGCTGGCTGTCGGAGGCGAGGCGCTTGCGGAAGTCAAAACGCCAGCCGTGGTTCATGGGGGTGCCGGGTTGCAGCACAAAGTGCTGGTTGTCCTGCTGCAGCGTGACCCGGATGGGGCTGGACTGCGGCAGCATCGGCCATTCACTCCACGGCACGGTGCTGCGCATGTCGATCTGGATCGCAAAGCTGGCGGGCACACCACCCAGCACCAGCTGGTAACGGCCCAGGGTAAAGTCCACTCCTGCCAGCACGGCGCGGTTGTTCTTGCGCGACGCCTGCTCTGCGCTGCGCAACATGTCTGGCTGCATGGCGTCTTTGGGCCAGCTGCCTTCCTGGTCACGGCGCAAGACGCTGACCACCTGGGGGTACACCGATGGCAGGCGCAGTTCGGGCCGGGATGTGGCTGATGTGGGTTGCAGCAAGGCCAGCATGGCCATCATGGCGTCATGCTGGACCACACGCTGGCTGAGCAGGCGGTGGGCGATGCGGGCGTTGGTTTCAAAGTCCTCCTGCAGGCGCACCAGCTCCGAGCGGGCAATCCACAACGCCCCGGCACTGGTCAGCAGCAGCCAGACCAGAAACCACCCCCCATAACGACGCACAAATAGTCCCATCCCGGCATTGTCGGGGCAGGGCGGGGAGGTCGTTAGCGGGGAGTTCCCGCAGAGGCAAACCCTGTCGGGGAAAACCGTTAGATCTTGGCCGATCAGCGCACCAGAATCACCACACGGCGGTTCTGTGCTTCGTCGGTTTCATCTGGCGTGGGCACGGCCAGTTCGCGCTCGCCCCGGCCCACGGCGTCAATGCGGGCCGCGGGAAAACCTCGTTCGATGTAGATATCCCGCACTTGTTGTGCACGCCGCAGCGAGAGGGCGTCGTTGGATGCGAGGGAGCCTTTGGTGTCCGTGTGGCCCGTGACCACCAACTCCGCACCGCTGCGGCGCAGTGCTTCTTCGAGTGTCTGCGACAGGCGGAGCTGGGATTCGGCCGTGAGTGCGGTGCCTCCGGTCTGGAAGAACAACACACTGCGCGAGGGCGGTGGTGGTGCTGCGTCAAACAGAGGGGCAAACTGTTTGTGTGCGTAGGCTGCGGTGGCGGTGTCCACGATCGGGGTTCCACCCTGGCGCACCTGCATCCACTGGAAGGGTTCCGCCAGGGTTTGGCTGTTGGCGTCAGTTTGCACCTTGACTGCCGAGCGGGAGCCATCTGCCTGGGGCAATAACATCACCTGGGTGGTCGGTTTGGCCGCACATCCGACGAGGACCAGACCCGCAATGGCCAGCGCGACGCGCTGTTGAACTACCCCAAACCACCGGTGCATCAGTTGCCCTTGCCTTCTGCGACTTCCACAATGAAATCAGTGCCAAGGATGCCGATGGTGGAGGTGGGGGTTGTCACCTTGATCGCGTCAGGACGGGTTTTGCCAATCAAACCTGTCAGCATCCGCATCGAGCCGCGCAGCACGGACACCAGCACGTTGCCCTCCTGGGTGGTGGCGTCGTAGGTGAAGTTTTTGAGGTCGACATGGCTGTTGGCGCCCAGCACCATGGTGGTTCCGTCGCGCAGCACCACGCTGGCTGCGCTGTTGGCACCGGTGCTGATGCTGTCGGCCGAAGCCACCGCATCGCCGGGCTGCAGTGCGCGGGAACCCCGCGCGTCGGTCACCTGGGCCTGTCCTTGCACCACTTTCATGGTGCCCGCACGGGCTGCAGAAGCAGGCGACTCTTGCGCCTGTACCCAGCCCGCAGCCGCCAGCAGCAGGAGGGGGACAACGGAGAGGATGGGCTTGTTCATGGCGTTTTGCAGGGGGAGGAAAAAGTGCAGGCGGATCTGCCAGCGTCTGGCAACGGCTGCGATTCTACGAACCCCCATTTAATTGTCAAAGCTTTGTGAACTCCTGGTTCACATTGTTGGATAAATCCCTGCCATTTGCTACAAAAAAAGAAGCTTTATACGTCCGCTCAGTGCGCGCTAGTGCCATTTTTTCTTGAAATTCTGGTGGGCCGCCGGCAGGCGGTTTACACAGGCCTCTGGGCACGTTCTTACGTTGCCAGATAGGGGTTGCTGAATCCCAGCCCCGCCAGGACTTCTGCCTCACGGGCCTCCATAGCGTCGGCGTCTTCTTCACTGGTTTCGTGGTCCCAGCCTTGGGCATGGAGCGCGCCATGCACCAGCAGGTGGGCATAGTGGGCCTGCAGGGTTTTGCCATTGTCCAGGGCTTCCTGTGCCACCACCGGCGCACACAGCACCAGGTCGGCGCTGACGACGGGCTCCTGCGTGTAGTCAAAGGTCAGCACGTTGGTGGCGTAGTCCTTCTGGCGGTAGGCCAGGTTGAGCGCACGGCCTTCTTCGGCGTCCACGATACGCACGGTGATCTCGCCTTCCAGTGCCAGCGCATGGCGCAGCCAGCGCACGACGTGGTGGCGCGGCAGGGCGGCGCGGTGTGCGGTCACCTGGGGGAACTTGCCAAACTGCAGCGACAGGGACAGGGGGGGGAGTGCCATGGTGCCGGTTCAGTCGTTGCGGCGGCGGGCGGGCGCACGCGGGGTGGGGGATGCGTCGTAGGCGTCCACAATCCGGGCGACCAGGGGGTGCCGCACCACGTCGGCACTGGTGAAGCGGGTCAGAGCGATGCCCTTGACGCGCTTGAGCACACGTTCGGCATCGATCAGTCCACTCAGTGTTTCTTTGGGCAGGTCGATCTGGCTCGGGTCACCCGTCACCACCGCCTTGGCTCCGAAGCCGATACGGGTGAGGAACATCTTCATCTGCTCGGGTGTGGTGTTCTGGGCCTCGTCCAGGATCACAAACGCGTTGCTCAGCGTGCGCCCGCGCATGAAGGCCAGCGGGGCCACCTCCAGCATGTTGCGCTCGAATGCTTTTTGCACCTTCTCGAACCCCATCAGGTCGTACAACGCGTCGTACAAGGGGCGCAGGTACGGGTCCACCTTCTGGTTCAGGTCACCGGGCAGGTAGCCCAGCTTTTCTCCCGCTTCGACTGCGGGGCGGGTCAGCACGATGCGCTGCACGGCGCTGCGCTCCAGCGCATCCACAGCGCTGGCCACGGCCAGGTAGGTCTTGCCCGTGCCTGCGGGGCCAATACCAAAGGTGATGTCGTGGCTGGCGATGTTGTCGAGGTACAGCGCCTGGGTGGGGGTGCGGGCGCGCAGGTCGGTGCGGCGGGTGGTCAGCACCATGGAGCCGTCTTCGGACTGGGCCATGGCCGCATCACCCGCCAGCATCAGTTGTACGGTCTCCGGCGCGATGGGGCGCTGGGCCATCTCGTACAAAGCCTGCAGCAGCTCCAGCGCCTGTGTGGCTTTGGCCTTGGGGCCGTCAATCTTGAACTGCTCGTGCCGGTGTGCAATGTTCACCTCCAGCGCCAGCTCGATGGTGCGCAAATGCTCATCCATCGGCCCACACAGGTGGCCCATGCGCAGGTTGTTGGGGGGCGAAAAGGTGTGGCGGAGGATCAAGCTGATAATTCCAAAGGAAACTGCACACCCCCAAGGCTTGCGCACTGCGTGTCGCTGCGCCTTCCCCCTTGCTGGGGGCGATACCAGCAGCCCGGCAAAGCCGGTTCTGCGGTATCTCTTGAAGGGCGCACACAGCACCGGCCGGGGTTTGGCAGTTGCAATCAATCAATAAAACATGCGAAGGCACCCATGATAGGCAAATTAACTGGAATGCTCAGCGAGAAGAACCCACCAGAAGTCCTGGTGGACTGCAACGGGGTGGGTTACGAGGTGCATGTGCCTATGAGCACTTTCTACAACCTGCCCGTGCTGGGCGAAAAAATCACCCTGCTGACCCACTTTGTGGTGCGTGAGGACGCGCAGCTGCTCTATGGCTTTGGGACGGCAATGGAACGTGATGCTTTTCGCCAACTTATCAAGGTGTCCGGCGTCGGGCCGCGTATGGCGCTGGCGGTGTTGTCCGGCATGGGCGTGGCTGAGCTGGCGCAGGCCATCACGCTGCAGGAAGTGGCCCGGCTGGTGAAAGTACCCGGTATCGGCAAAAAAACAGCCGAGCGTTTGCTGCTGGAACTCAAAGGCAAATTCGGCGCCGACATCGGTGCACGCGCCAGTGTGGGCAGCGACAGCCAGGTGGACATCCTGCAGGCGCTGATGGCACTGGGCTACAGCGACAAGGAGGCCGCAGCGGCTCTCAAGGCCTTGCCTGCAGAGGTGGGGGTAAGTGAGGGGATCAAGCTGGCGTTGAAGGCCTTGGCGCGGTAGCAAAAAGTAGCACGCGCGCAGCTGGGATGGGGCATTCTGTGGTGCACCCGGCTTTGGGTCTGTCAGTCAAAGGGTGTTCCATGTCTCGAATCCTCATTTCCGCGAAAACGCTCCGGCCATGGCTGGCAGGTGCCAGTACTGCCGTGGTACTGGTCGGGTGTGGAGGGGGCTCCGGTGACGGTGAAGTGCCCACGCAGCAGACAACGCCTCCAGTGGCTTGTACAGCGTCCCCCAATGCTGTGGTTTCGTCGGAGACCTATGTGCCTGTGCGGGCGGCCGCGCTCTTTGCTCTCCAGTCAACCAAGCCCATGCCACGCAGGGTGGCCAGCCCGCGCACGTTAAGCCTGCCGGCGCTTGTCGAAACCCGGAGTGCCCAGGTCCTGCCCAACGGCGTGCGGCAAATCGGTGTGGCACGCAGTGTGGCCCCGACACAGACGGTGAAGGCCACCACATCGGTGCTGCAGTGGCAGCCGGCGGACGGGGGCGGCACAGTGGCTGCGCTGCGGTTCCAGTCCGCAGAAGCCCGGGGCATCCGTTTGGGCCTGTTGGTGGAGGCACTGCCCGCAGGGGCCACGTTGCGTGTGTATGCCCAGAACAGCAGTGCGGCCGCCGAAGTGGCTGGCAGCACGGTGCTGGCCACCCTCCAGCGCAACCAGGACGCGGGGGAAACGGGGTCGGCGGCACACACCTACTGGATGCCCGGGGTGGACAGTGACGAGGTGACCTTGGAGGTGCTGCTGCCTGCGGGTACCGCGCCTGCGGACGTGCGTGTGGCCGTGCCGAGTTTGTCGCATCTGGTGGAGTCGGTTCGTGCCGATGAAGGGGCCAACCTGCTGAAAGTGGGGGAGTCTGGAGCCTGCCAAGTGGATGTGACCTGCAGCGCGACCTATAGCGCTGAAAGTAATGCCGTGGCCAAAATGGTTTTTGTCGATGCGGGGCGCAGCTACCTGTGCACCGGCACCCTCATGAACGATGCGACCTCCAGTGGTACGCCTTATTTCCTGAGCGCCAACCACTGTATTGCTTCACAAACCGTCGCCTCGACCCTCACCACCCATTGGTTTTACCGGGCATCCGCGTGTAACAGCAACACCTTGAGTCCCCAGGCGAGGGTGCTGAACGGAGGTGCCACACTGTTGTACGCCAGTGCACTGACCGATACCGCCTTCATGCGCTTGAATGCCACACCTCCCGCCGGTGTGGCCTATGCGGGCTGGAGTGCCAGCTTGCCGACGGTGGGTGGGGCGGCAGCGGGCGTGCACCAGCCGCGTGGGGATCTGCAAAAACTCAGCCAGGGTGCGCTGCAGGGCTTTCAGCGTTGCACCCCCACCGCGTCGGGTGACTATGCGTGCCAGAGTGCTGCCGCAGACGCGGCCCAGCATGTAGCGGTGGGGTGGACCAGTGGGGCCACCGAGGCGGGTAGCAGTGGCTCGGGTCTTTTCCAGACGCGCAACGGCGGGCGTTACCTGGTGGGCCAACTGACCGGCGGAACCTCCAGCTGCACCATGGGCACGGGGGTGGACTATTACGGTCGGTTTGATGTGGCCTACGCCGCTGCGCTGGGCCAGTGGCTGGGGGCGACACCTGCCACTGGCACCTGCCCTGCTACGGCGGTTGCTGCGCGCACGCCGGGGTGAACGTTGTGGCCGTCGTGGCGTAGTAGCATTCAGTCCACATGAGCATCCAGACCGACGACTTCGCCCCCGCGCCCACCAAACGCGTCATCTCCGCCGCCCCTGCGTCCCCGCAGGAGGAGGCGATCGAGCGCGCCCTGCGTCCCAAGCTGTTGCAGGAATACGTGGGCCAGGCCAAGGTGCGCGAGCAGCTGGAAATCTTTATTGGTGCGGCCCGCAAACGTGAAGAGGCACTGGACCATGTGCTGCTGTTTGGCCCGCCCGGGCTGGGCAAAACCACGCTGAGCCACATCATTGCCGCCGAGCTGGGCGTGAACCTGCGCCAGACCAGCGGCCCGGTGCTGGAGAAACCAAAAGACCTGGCGGCGCTGCTGACCAACCTCGAAAAAAACGATGTGTTGTTCATTGACGAGATCCACCGCCTGAGCCCGGTGGTCGAAGAGATTTTGTACCCCGCGCTGGAGGACTACCAGATCGACATCATGATCGGTGAAGGCCCGGCGGCGCGCAGCATCAAGCTCGACCTGCAGCCCTTCACACTGGTGGGAGCCACCACCCGCGCGGGCATGTTGACCAACCCGCTGCGAGACCGTTTTGGCATCGTCTCGCGGCTCGAGTTCTACACCTCGGAAGAGCTGGCGCGTATTGTCAAACGCAGCGCCGGCCTGCTGAATGTTCCCACCGATGACGACGGTGGTTTTGAGATTGCCCGCCGTTCACGCGGCACTCCGCGTATCGCCAACCGGCTGCTGCGCCGGGTGCGCGACTATGCCGACGTCAAAGGCACGGGCCGTATCACCGCCGACATTGCCAACCGCGCGCTGGCCATGCTCGACGTGGACCCGCAAGGTTTTGACGTGATGGACCGCAAACTGCTGGAAGCCGTGATCCACCGCTTCGACGGTGGCCCCGTTGGGCTGGACAACATCGCGGCCAGTATCGGAGAAGAGTCCGGCACCATCGAAGACGTGATTGAGCCCTACCTGATCCAGCAAGGCTTTTTGCAGCGCACCCCCCGCGGACGTATCGCCACACTGGCCGCTTACAGGCACCTCGGTGTGATGCCTCCCAGCCGGGACGGCGGCCTGTTCGAAAGCCCCTAATCTGCAACTAGGGAGGTTACTGCCCGCGCGCGTAGCAAAGGCACCTCCCCATTCCAGCAGACGCCGTGGATCTGGCTCTGCCAGTCCACCAGCGTCGCCCCCTGCAAGGGGGAAGGAGTAGCGGAACGAAGTCCGCGAAGCCTGGGGGTGTTCAATAGACTTCCGGTACGTACATCTCGGCCGGAACCGGGTGGCGCAGGTAATCCGCATGGCGTACCCGTTCGGGCAGATCAATGGCGGGGTGGTCCACCTCGTGGTACGGCATCTGGGCCAGCAGGTGGCTGATGCAGTTGAGACGGGCCTTCTTCTTGTCCACCGCCTGCACCACCCACCAGGGCGCTTCAGCCGTGTGGGTGCGCTCGATCATGGTTTCCTTGGCCTTGGTGTACTCCTCCCACAGGCGGCGCGACTCCAGGTCCATGGGGCTCAGCTTCCATTGTTTCAGCGGGTCGTGGATACGGCCCAGAAAACGCAAGTGCTGCTCTTCGTCGGTGATGGAGAACCAGTATTTGATGAGCCGGATGCCCGAGCGCATCAGCATTTTTTCGAATTCGGGCACGGTGCGGAAGAACTCTTCGTACTCCGCCTCATTGCAAAAGCCCATCACCCGCTCCACCCCGGCGCGGTTGTACCAGCTGCGGTCGAACAGCACGATCTCACCCGCTGCGGGCAGGTGCGAGACGTAACGCTGGAAGTACCACTGCGTACGCTCCCGGTCGTTTGGCGCGGGCAGTGCGGCCACGCGGCAGACGCGGGGGTTGAGGCGCTGGGTGATCCGTTTGATGACGCCGCCTTTGCCTGCTGCGTCGCGGCCTTCAAACAGAATGACCACCTTTTGCCCGGTGCGTGCCACCCAGTCCTGCAGCTTGACCAGCTCCCCCTGCAGGCGGAACAGCTCGCGGAAGTACGCTTGGCGCGCCTGCTTGTC
>JAGOEY010000285.1 GCA_017997515.1 Burkholderiaceae bacterium
GGCAAACCCAGCACCACGCGATGGCAGGTGCTGGACACCTTGCCCGATGCGACCCGTGTGGCACTGGAGCCCATCACCGGCCGATCCCACCAACTGCGGGTGCACCTGCTGGCGCTGGGCCATCCCATCCTGGGCGACACGCTGTACCAGGGTGATGCAGCGGCAGCTTTTCCGCGACTGATGCTGCACGCGCGCCACCTCGCCCTGCCCCACCCGGCGCATGGCGGGCAGATGGAGTTTGACAGCCTGGTTCCTTTTTAAGGTTCAGGCGGCCGCTACAGCCCGCTGGCCAAACGACACGGCCACAAAATCCACAAAGGCCCGCACCCGGGCTGCAAGCTGGTGGCGCTGCGGGTACACCGCGTAGATGTCGGCGTCCGGCGTGAAGTACTGGGGCAGCACCTGCACCAGGCGGCCGTTTTTCAGATGCCGTTCAATGTCCCATTCGGCCCGCATCAGGATGCCGTGGCCGTCGAGTGCCCAGTTCACCGCGATCTCGCCGTCGTTGGTGGTGAGGTTGCCGCGGGTCTTGACCGACTCGATGGTGGCGTTGCGCCCCCGGCCATGGGCCAGACGCCACAGGCCGTACGCCTCCTCACCCTGGCGGATACCAATGCAGTTGTGCTGCGCCAGTTCGTGCGGCGTTTTGGGCATGCCATGCTGGGCCAGGTAGGCCGGCGCAGCGCACAGCAGGCGCCGGTTGGGGGCGATGCGCCGGGCAATGACCCGGGCATCTGGCGGCTCCCCAAAACGGATACACACGTCGAACGCGTCATCCCCCAGGGGTGGCGGGTTCACCGACAGCTGCAGTTGCACCTCCACCAGCGGGTGGGTGCGCACAAAACGCGAGATCAGCGGTGCCACATGGCTGCGCCCGAACCCCAGCGTGGCGTTGACCCGCAGCAGCCCCCGGGGCGTGGATTTGGACACCCCGAGCAGCTCCTGCATGTCGTTGATGTCGCCCAGAATGCGCCGGGCATGCTCCAGGTACAGCTCACCCTCGGGGGTGAGGCTCATGCGGCGCGTGGTGCGGTTCACCAGCGCCACGCCCACGCGCGACTCCATCAGGGCCAGGTGTTTGCTGACAGCCGGGGTGGTGATGCCCAGCTCGCGTGCGGCAGCGCTCAGGCTGCCCGCACCAGCTAGCACCGAAAAGAAGCCCAGATCGGCAGGTTGGATGGCCTCGGACATAGGTCTTATTGTTGAATTCAGGTTAACGATGGTTTCACTATAGGGCTGCGCATGCACCCTGTCCACTGCCTACAGTACAGCCCATCAACCCACCCAACGGAGACAGACCATGAAGACCTACGCAATCGCAACCATCCCCGGAGACGGCATCGGCAAGGAAGTGGTGCCCGCGGGCCAGCAGGTGCTCGAAGCCCTGGCCGCGTCCAGCCAGGAATTCAACTTCACCTTCGAGAACTTCGACTGGGGTGGTGACTACTACCGCGCCCACGGCGTGATGATGCCGGCCGACGGCCTGGACGCGCTGCGCCACCAGGATGCCATTCTGTTCGGTTCGGCCGGTGACCCGGACATCCCTGACCACATCACCCTGTGGGGCCTGCGCCTGAAAATCTGCCAAGGCTTCGACCAGTACGCCAACGTGCGCCCCACGCGAATCCTGCCCGGCATCGACGCGCCGCTCAAACGCTGCAAGCCCGAAGACCTGAACTGGGTCATCGTCCGCGAAAACTCCGAGGGTGAATACTCCGGCGTGGGCGGCCGGGTGCACCAGGGCCACCCCATCGAAGCCGCCACAGACGTGACCATGATGACCCGCGTGGGCGTGGAGCGGGTGATGCGTTTCGCCTTCAAGCTGGCCCAGTCACGCCCCCGCAAGCAACTGACGGTGATCACCAAGAGCAACGCCCAGCGCCACGCCATGGTGATGTGGGACGAGATCGCCGTGCAGGTCGCCCAGGAATTCCCCGACGTGAAGTGGGACAAGGAAATCGTGGACGCTGCCACCGCACGGATGGTCAACCGCCCGGCCACGCTGGACACCATCGTCGCCACCAACCTGCATGCCGACATCCTGAGCGACCTGGCCGCCGCACTGGCCGGCAGCCTGGGCATTGCCCCCACCGGCAACATCGACCCCGAGCGCCGTTACCCCAGCATGTTCGAGCCCATCCACGGCTCGGCCTTCGACATCATGGGCAAGGGCCTGGCCAACCCGGTCGGCACCTTCTGGTCGGTGGTCATGTTGCTGGAACACCTGGGCGAGCTGGACGCAGCCCAGCGCCTGATGGCCGCCATCGAACAGGTCACCGCCAACCCGGCACTGCACACCGGCGACCTGGGCGGCAAGGCCACCACCGCCCAGGTGACCCAAGCCGTGTGTGACCTGCTGGCATCCAGCCAGCAGCGACTGGCGGCCTGAGCCCGCCCGGCCTGACCCAGGGTCAGGCCAACTTCCCCGTCTTTCTCGTCTTTCCCGTCTGTTGAACCCGGCGCATGGGCGCAGGTTCACCCACGCCCGCGTCGTTTCCAAGCCCTTCACCGCCATGTTCACCCCACCACGCCAGTTGCTGCACGACATGCTGGACGCCGCCATCGCCGCAGCCCAGCCCGCCTTGTGTGTCCCCCGGCACCTGCCCAGCCCGCCCAAGGGCCGGTTGGTGGTGGTGGGTGCCGGCAAGGCGTCGGCCGCGATGGCCAGGGCAGTGGAAGACCATTGGCAGGGGCCTTTGTCCGGGCTGGTGGTCACACGGTATGGGCATGCGGTGCCTTGCCAACACATCGAGATCGTGGAAGCCGCCCATCCAGTACCCGATGCAGCCGGTGAAGCCGCTGCCCGTCGCATGCTGGCGCTGGTGCAGGGGCTGACCGCCGACGATCTGGTG
>JAGOEY010000286.1 GCA_017997515.1 Burkholderiaceae bacterium
CTAGTGAGTTTCGTGATGCCGATACCAAACACCTGCCGGGTCAGGATGTGATTCACCCGCTCTTGCAGGTCCGGCATCTGCAACGCCAGGCCCTCGGTTAATCGGCTGGTGATCTCGCGCAGAAAAACGCCTGACTTGGTGAACGGGTCCAGAAACCGCACGGTTTTGTCAGCCCATAAATCTGCACCGCCGTGGTCTTGGCCCCATGCTTCGGCCAGCATGTCCAACATGCGGCCCGCCAGTTCGGGTGGTGTGAAAACCTCGTCGTTCGACAGGTTGGCAATGCAGGTCAGCACATCGGGGTTGCGCCCGCGCAGGGTGAAGGAAACTTGGTCGTTCATGGCCGCTTTCCTTGCAGCCGCTGCACGCCCACATCGGCCAGCAGCAGCTTCATTTGCACGATAGCGGTTTGGTTCAGCAGGGTGAGCCGCTCCGTCTGCGCCAGCCCTTGGTGGATGAAATGTGCGTTCAGCGTTTCCAGGTTGGCCAGGCACACCAGCTGCGCCGCATTGGCCTCGTCGCGAATGTTGCCCTTGTTGCCGGGGTTTTCATCGCGCCACTGCTTTGCGGTTTTGCCAAACAGCGCCATGTTCAGCAAGTCGGCCTCGCTGGCGTAGATAAGGTTGATTTGCTGCGGGGTCAGTTGCGGCGGTATCAGCCGGGTCTTGATCGCATCGGTATGGATGCGGTAATTGATTTTGGTCAGGTTGCGGCGAATGTCCCAGCCCAGTTGCTCGCGCTCGGTTTCTTTCAGGCGCTGGAATTCTTTGATGAGGTAAATTTTGAATTCCGCACTGATCCACATGCCGAACTCGAAGGCGATGTCTTGATGGGCGTAGGTGCCGCCGTAGCGCCCAGCCTTGGCAACGAGCCCAATAGCATTGGTCTGAGCCACCCATTCTTTGGTGCTGAGCTTGTAGTTATTCAGCCCCGCCTGACTTTTAATTATGGCGAATCCGCCATAGTTGAAATTCGGGTTGTGTACCTGCTCCCAGATGCCCAGAAACTCCACAGTGTTGCGGTTGCGCAGCCAATCGGAGATAAAAAAGTCACCATCCTTAGCCCGGATCATGTCTGTGAGCGAGATGAAATCCTTATCCCCCTCGGTATAGACCGTGATGCTCGTGCCTTTAACGTCAATTTTGGCCATGTTCATTTCTCTCCTGCAAAGCTGCCAACTCGCGCACCGTCATGGGCGGGTAGGTTTTGATGGGTGTGAAAATTTCATGCTTGCCCAGGTCGGCAAACAGTGAACCCTCCTCGCTATATTTCGACGAGCCGGTGAGCACGTCAAACCGAAAGTCACGCCGTTGAAACTTGCCCTTGCCAAGGTAGCCCCATTCAGCAAAGGTGATGGGTGGACGATCTTTGACGGGCTGGTCGCCCATGTCACTTATGGCGCGCATGGTCAGCGCGTCGCCGTGCACCAAGTTTGTCGACAGCACATGGGTTGCAGCCCGGTAAAGGTCGTCGGCTTCATCCAGCTTGAGGTAATCGGCAAACACATCCAGCACGTTGGCGCGGCATTCAGCAATGTTGTCGGCCAGCAGCTCGATGCCGTAGATGCACATCAGCCCCAGCAGGGCGTAATGCTGGCGCTCGAAGTCAGACTTGCCGAATTTGAGCTCTACCGCTGCAAGCTTGCGTTGGAGTATTTGCACGATGAAGTTGCCGCTGCCGCACGCGGGCTCCAGAAAGCGGGAGTCAATGCGTTCGGTCTCGTCCTTCACAAGGTCGAGCATGGCTTCGACCATCCACGCAGGTGTGAAGACCTCGCCGTGGTCGGCAACGCGTTGTTTGGACTTAACGAGACTCATGGGCTGGTGTCTGGTGTAGCTGGTGGCCGATTGATGTCATTGCGGGCTAGGATTTCATCAAAAAGGTGGAGGCGACTATGGGAAGTCCACCAGACGTGTTGGTGTCTCGCATAGCTAAATTGGGATGATAGGTGGCTTTTGACCGCGCTCTGCTGGCCAGGAGTCACGCCTACCCGGTGTATCCGGTGCAGAGCGGGACGTCCAACCGCACCTGAGCACCCCAGCGATCCGTTTTACGTCAACGCCCCACTATGCCCCGCCACCTCCACCCCCCAAGCCTCTTCCTGCAACATCCCCAGCGCCGCCTCCAGCGCCCGTGAAGGCTTGACCGCCGCTGGTGCCATGAACCCAATCGGCGTACGCACTTCAGGCGCAACCAGCGGCAGTGCCTCCAGCGCACCATGGCCGCGCACGGTGTCCACCATGGCACCGGGCAGCACGGCGCAGACGGTGCCGCTTTGCACGCTAAGCGCCAGGGTGAGCACAGAGTTGGTTTCGATGGCGGGGCTGACGGTGACACCCGCCTCGGCAAAGGCCCTGTCGACGATGGCGCGGTTGTGCATTTCGGGGGTGAGCAGGCACAAGGACAGCTGCGCAGCCTCGGCCCAGCCAATGGGCTGGCCGATGTGTAATGCGGCTGCGGCGCTGCCTTTGGTAGCAGGCTTGTCCGCACGGCGGCGCAGCAGAAAGTAGTGCTCCACGGTCTGCGGCCAGGTGTTCAGTTTGAGGTCTCGGCCTGCGGTTTTGGGCGCACCGGGGCCGGTGCGCTCAATGTAGCCCAGGGCCAGGTCCAGCGCCATGGTTTCAAGGCCGGTTTCCAGCTCCACCGAACTCATCGACAACACGGTGGGCACGATGCCAGGGTGGCGGGCCTGCAGGCGTGTGGCAAAACGGGTGAGCAGCGGGATGGCGGTGGGCACCGCTGCCATACGCAGGTGGCCACGCGGGTGGCCTGCCTCACTTTTCAGGTGCTGCTGCAGGCGCTCGTGTTCGTGCAGCATGTGGTGGGCGCTGGCACACACGGCT
>JAGOEY010000053.1:0-6019 GCA_017997515.1 Burkholderiaceae bacterium
GTCGATAGAATCAGCGGATGACCCACAGCCCCCCTACCACGCAGCCTTTTGACGCTGCGCAGGCGATCCGACTGGCGCAGGAAACCTTTGACATCGAAGCCGCAGCAGTGCTGGGGCTTCGCAGCCGTGTGGAGGGTGCTGAAGACGGTGCGTTTGTCCGCGCCGTGCGCCTGGTGCTCGCCGTTCAGGGGCGTGTGGTGGTGATGGGTATGGGCAAAAGTGGCCACGTGGGCCGCAAGATTGCGGCCACGCTGGCCTCCACGGGCACCCCCGCCCTGTTTGTGCACCCGGCCGAGGCCAGCCATGGCGACCTGGGCATGGTCACGGCCAGCGATGTGGTGCTGGCCATCTCGAACAGCGGTGAAGTGGCCGAACTCACCGTGATCCTGCCGGTCATCCGGCGCCTGGGTGTGCCGCTGATTGCGCTGACCGGTGGCGCACAGTCCACCCTCGCACTCCATGCCGACGTGGTGCTCAACAGTGCGGTAGACCGCGAAGCCTGCCCGCTGAACCTGGCCCCCACGGCCAGCACCACGGCCCAACTCGCGTTTGGCGACGCGCTGGCCGTGGCCGTGCTGGACGCGCGTGGCTTCAAGCCCGAAGACTTTGCCCGTTCGCACCCGGGTGGTGCCCTGGGCCGCAAGCTGCTGACCCATGTGCGTGATGTGATGCGCAGTGGCGACAGCCTGCCACGGGTGCGCCCCGACACCAGTTTCAGCGCACTGATGCGTGAGATGAGTGACAAACGCCTGGGTATGGCCGTGGTGGTGGAGCCCGACGGCCGGATCGCCGGGGTGTTTACCGACGGTGACCTGCGCCGTCTGGTGGAAAGTGGTGCCGACCTGCGCGACCGCAGCGCCCAAGCCGTGATGCACACCTCGCCCCGCACCATCCGCCAGGATGCCCTGGCCGTGGATGCCGCCGAGCTGATGGAGCAGCACGGCATCACCAGTGTGCTGGTGGCGGACGCCGGTGGCGTATTGCAGGGCATCGTGCACATTGGCGACCTGATGCGTGCAAAAGTTATCTGATCACGCCATGACCTTGTCTGTTGTGCCCCATTCTGCGGTGTTGCCCGCGCTTTCTTTTCCGCCCGAACTGCTGCTCAAGGCGCAGGACGTGCGTGTCGCTTTTTTCGACGTGGACGGTGTGCTGACCGACGGCGGACTGTATTTTGCGGAATTCGCCCCGGGTGACACCCGCAGCACCGGCGACGGTGCCGCCGCAGCCGGTGAAACCATCAAACGCTTCAACACGCTGGACGGCCACGGCATCAAACTGCTGCAGCGCGCGGGCATCACACCCGTGGTGATCACCGGGCGCGACTCGCGGGTTTTGCGCACACGCCTGCAGGCGCTGGGCGTAGTGCATGCCCACTACGGCACCGAAGACAAGCGCCCCGCTGCCGAGGCCACCCTGCACACGCTGGGCCTGGGCTGGCACCAGGCCGCAGCCATCGGGGACGACTGGCCCGACCTGGCGGTGATGCGGCGCAGCGCATTTGCGTGCGCCCCGGCCAATGCCCATATTGAAGTACGCGCAAGTGCCCACCACGTGACCCAGGCTTTGGGCGGCCACGGCGCAGCACGCGAGTTTTGCGACATCCTGCTGGTGGCCAGCGGACAGTACGCACGCCTGCTGGCGGAGAGCGCCCCATGAAAAAGCTGGCCCGCCTGACCTGGGACCGCTTGTCCATCTACCTGCCCGTGATGCTGATGGGTTTGCTGGCGCTGGGCACTTACTGGCTTGTACGCATCACCCCCACAACCAGCGCGCCCGAACCGGAGCAGCAGGTGCGGCATGAGCCAGACTACTTCATGCGCACGTTTTCGGTGAAGACCTTCAACGAAAAAGGGCAGCTGCAGAGCGAAGTCAACGGCATTGAAGGCAGGCACTTCCCCGACACCGACACGCTGGAGATTGACCAGGTGCGTATGCGCTCGTTCAACCAGGACGGCAAGGTCGTTGTGGCCACCGCCGACCGCGCCCTGAGCAACAGCGACGGCTCGGAGGTCCAGCTGTTTGGCAATGCCATTGTGGTGCGCGAGGCCTCCACCGATGCCAGCGGGCGCGTGGACCCACGCCTCGAATTCCGCAGCGAGTTTTTGCACGCCTATGTGAACACCGAACGTGTCAAAACCAACCAGCCCGTGGTGATGACACGGGGCAACGACCGATTCACCGGCGACGCGATGGACTTCGACAACCTGAGCCGGGTGATGAACCTGCAAGGCCGTGTGCGTGGTGTGCTGATGCCCGGCCCGGCGAAGTCGGCCAAATAGATACCTGCTTGTACATAAAGGCGCCCACCATGAGCCCTCTGGTCTTTATCACCGGCGCATCCAGCGGCATCGGGCAGGCCCTGGCCTGGCGTTTCCACCAGGCGGGTTACCGGCTGGCACTGGTGGCACGCCGCACTTCCGAGATGGAATCATGGGCTGAAGCACAAGGAATAAGCGCAGACAGCTATCAAATTTATAGTGCAGACGTGTCTGACATCGGCAGCATCACGGCCGCAGGCCAAGAGTGCATCCGTCGCCAGGGTGTGCCCGATGTGGTGGTTGCCAACGCGGGCATCAGTGTGGGTATGGACACGGCGGTATTTGAAGACCTGGATGTGATGGCCCGCACGTTTGCCACCAACAACATCGGCATGGCGGCGACCTTCCACCCCTTCATCGACGCCATGGTGCAGCGCCAATCAGGCGCGCTGGTCGGTATTGGCAGTGTGGCGGGCATCCGTGGGCTGCCGGGCCATGGCGCGTACTGCGCCAGCAAGGCGGCGGCCATCGGTTACTGCGAGAGCCTGCGCGGCGAACTGCGTGCATCGGGGGTCAAAGTGGTGACACTGTGCCCCGGCTACATCGACACACCTCTCACCCAGCACAACCGTTACACGATGCCGTTTCTCATGCAGCCGGCCGACTTTGCCGACAAGGCGTTCGGTGCCATTGCCGCCGGGGCGAGCTACCGCGTGATTCCGTGGCAGATGGGTGTGGTGGCCAAAGCCATGCGACTGCTGCCCAACCCGGTGTTTGACCGGTTGTTTGCGGGCCGCCCCCGCAAGCGCCGCCAGCACGAGGAGTAAAAACGCTGGCGCCAAGGTCAGTGCACGTGTATTCAGGGCACCTATGAAAAAAGGCCCCGAAGGGCCTTGTTGGGTGTGCGCATACAACTGCGCAGCAACAGCGGGTCAGTAACCGCCGCCACCGCCGCCGTAACCGCCACCACCGCCGGAGCGACCACCGCCGCCGCCACCGCGTGGACCGGCACCGTAGGGGCTGCGGAAACCACCGTCACCGCCGCCACCACCACCGCTGCGTCCACCGCCGCCGCCGCCGTAACCACCTCCACCACCACTGCGTCCGCCACCGCCTCCACCGCCGTAGCCGCCACCGCCTCCACCGCCATAACCACCTCCGCCGCCTCCGCCATATCCGCCGCCACCACCGCTACGGGGTGGGCGGGCTTCCATGGGACGCGCTTCGTTCACAACGATGCTGCGGCCACCAAGAGGTTGGCCATTCATGCCGTTAACAGCGGCCTGCGCTTCGGCGTCGCTGCCCATCTCGACAAAGCCAAAACCCTTGGAGCGACCGGTTTCGCGTTCCATCATGACCTTGGCACTGGTCACAGAGCCAAATTGGGAGAAAGCCTGCTCCAGATCGCTGTCGCGAACGGTGTAGGGCAGATTGCCGATGTACAGTTTGTTGCCCATCTAGGGACTCCTCAAGAACACATTGGAAACAAGCGATGGAGTCCGGATAACGCAATCAACAAACTAAACGACGCGAAACGACCTGACACCACAAAAATGTGTGCATTTATGCACACATTTGCATTATGGGCCTAAATTTCCAAAAAAAAGCAAGCTTTTATTTCGTGCAAGTTGTGCCCAGTTTGCACACGCAAAAAAGGGACCCGAGGGTCCCTTTTTTGCAACTGGCGGTGAGATTCACCGCAGCACGGGCCGCGAGGCCGGTGTATCAGTAGCTGCTACGGCCACCGCCGTAACCACCGCCGCCGCCACCACCGTAGCCGCCGCCGCCGGAACGGCCGCCGCCGCCGCCGTAACCGCCGCCACCACCGAAGCCGCCACCGCTACGGGGTGGGCGGGCTTCCATTGGGCGGGCTTCGTTGACGACCAGATCACGGCCACCGAAAGATTGGCCATGCACGCCTTGGATGGCGGATTGTGCTTCGGCATCGCTGCCCATTTCGACAAAGCCGAAACCCTTGGAGCGGCCGGTGTCACGTTCCATCATGACCTTGGCGCTGCTGACCGAGCCGTACTGGCTGAAAGTCTGCTGCAGGTCTTCGTCACGGAAAGAATAGGGCAGGTTGCCCACGTAAAGTTTGTTGCCCATGAAGGACTCCTAAAAAAACTCAAAATGCGATGGGAGTCCGATAGCAATCAACAAACCTATGACGACTTCAAAGACGCGAACTGACCAATCACCGCTGACTTACGCCGCCTTTTGACGGGCAGCATTGGCAATTATGCGCTATTTCTGCAAAAGGGCATCCAAACACACGTAGGGGTGATCCCCAAGCACAAGTGTGTTGGGTGTACCGCTCTGCGTGTTTACCCTGACGAGATGTCGGTGGGCGGGTACAATATGGGTTGTCATTGGGGAGTAGCCACCCTTCTTTCCTGCGGGAATTGAGAGGGGCTTGCATCAACAGACTTGTGGGACCGCGGCCATGCTGCCCGGCTTCCATATGGTGCAAGCGATTCTGCCGACGACTCCGGGCCAGCGCCCGGGGGCGTTATTCGGATTCAGCGAGACCTTTGGCTGTACAGCCTCCGCTTCAGGCCGGGGATGTTGTGCAGTCATTGGTTTTTTGTTTCCGGCCGGAGTAGTGAATCGAATCATGGAAGCTTTCCTCGTCTCCACAGGCATCGTCGCCCTCGCTGAAATGGGTGACAAGACCCAATTGCTGGCACTTGTACTTGCTGCCCGCTTTCGCAAACCCTGGCCCATTGTTCTGGGCATCCTCACCGCCACACTGGTCAACCACGCACTCGCGGGTGTTGTGGGTGCCTGGGTGACCACGCAACTCGGCCCTGATGTGTTGCGCTGGGTGTTGGGTGTGTCCTTCATCGCCATGGCGGTCTGGATGCTGGTACCCGACAAGCTGGATGGCGATATCGAGCAGTCCCCGCGCGCAGGGGTGTTCGTGACCACGGTGGTCGCGTTCTTCTTGGCCGAGATGGGCGACAAGACGCAGATCGCCACAGTGATGCTCGCCGCGCGTTACCCTGAATACCTGCTGTGGGTGGTGGCGGGCACCACCTTCGGCATGATGCTGGCCAATGCGCCCGTGGTCTGGCTGGGTGAACGTATCACGCGGCGTGTGCCGATCCGCACGGTGCACCTGGTGTCCGCAGTCATCTTTGCGGTGCTGGGCGTCGTGGCTTTGACGGGCTGGGGCAGTTGATATACTGATTCCACGCGCCGATTTGCTCCAGCTTGCGGGCGCTTAATAAATACTGCTAAAGACCGACCGATGTACATCCGACCCGGCCTTGTTCTTTAGCGACGCCGGGTTTTTTCATGTCCATGATCGCCACACCTCAGTCCATGCATTTCGCCGCCCCTCTGCCCCTGCAGAGTGGGGCGTCGCTGCGTGACTACACCTTGGCCTACGAGACCTACGGCACGCTGAATGCCGACCGCTCCAACGCCGTACTGATCTGCCACGCACTCAACGCATCCCACCATGTGGCCGGTGTGTACGCAGGCCAGCCCAAAAGTGAAGGCTGGTGGGACAACATGATCGGCCCCGGCAAACCGGTGGACACCAACCGCTTCTTCGTGATCGGGGTGAACAACCTCGGCTCCTGCTTCGGCTCCACCGGCCCGATGCACACCAACCCGGACACCGGGCGCATCTACGGTGCCGACTTCCCCGTGGTCACGGTGGAGGACTGGGTGAACGCCCAGGCCCGCCTGCTCGACGCACTCGGCATCCAGTCCCTGGCCGCCGTGATGGGCGGCAGCCTGGGTGGTATGCA
>JAGOEY010000053.1:6119-9092 GCA_017997515.1 Burkholderiaceae bacterium
CGCGGCTGCAGTGGCTACGGCATCGAGATCAGCGACACCAACGTGCTGGCCTGTGTGCAGCGGGGTGTGAACGTGGTGCAGCTCAACCTCGACGGCGGGCTCACCATGTTCGACGACGCGTCGTTCGACGTGGTGCTGCAGCTCGACACCTTGCAGCACCTGCGTAACGCCGAGACCATGCTGCGCGAGACCGCGCGGGTGGGCCGCATCGGTGTGGTGTCTTTCCCCAACTTTGCCCATTGGCCGAACCGCCTGAGTGTGCTGCGCGGGCGGATGCCGGTCACCAAACGCCTGCCCTACCAGTGGTACGACACACCGAACATCCGTGTGGGCACCTTCAAGGATTTCGAGGCACTGGCGCAGAAGAACCGGCTGCACATCCTGGACGCCTATGGCCTGCAAAACGGGCAGGAAGTCCGCACCCTGCCCAACCTGCGGGCCGGTACGGCAGTCTTCCAGTTCGAGAGAATGTGACCCGCTGAGGCGCACCATGCCCAAGTTTGCCGCCAACCTGTCGATGCTCTACAACGAGCTGCCGTTCCTCGACCGGTTCGAGGCGGCGGCACGGGATGGGTTCCAGGGGGTTGAATGCCTTTTCCCCTATGCCTGGCCAGCACAAGAGGTGGCAGCGCGGCTGCAGGGCAACGGCCTGCGCCAGGTGCTGCTGAATGCGCCGCCCGGCGGCACCGACGCCGCCAGCAGCGTTGCGGCCTGGGACAGCGGATTACGTGGCACGGCCTGTGTGCGGGGCCGCGAAGCCGAGTTTCGTCAAGGTGTGGAGATGGCGCTGGCCTATGCCGAAACACTGGACTGCCCGCGTATCCACCTGATGGCCGGACTCGTGCCCACCGGTGTGGAGCGTGATGCCGTGCGTGCCACCTATGTCGCCAACCTGCGCTGGGCCGCGGCCCAGGCCGCGCAGGCCGGGCGGGGTGTGCTGATCGAACCCATCAACGCCCGCGACATGCCGCGCTATTTCCTGAACCGGCAAGACCACGCCCACGAAATCGTGGCCGAGGTGGGGGCACCCAACCTGCAGGTGCAGATGGACCTGTACCACTGCCAGATTGTGGAAGGTGACGTGGCCACCAAGCTGCGCCAGTACCTGCCCACCGGCCGCGTAGGCCACATCCAGATCGCGGGGGTGCCCGAGCGGCACGAGCCGGACAGCGGCGAGCTGAACGACCGCTACCTGCTCGGTGTGCTCGACACCGTGGCAGCGCAGTGCGGCTGGGATGGCTGGGTGGGTTGTGAGTACCGGCCACGCCGGGGCGCGGTGCCGGGCGGCACATCCGACGGTCTGGGCTGGATGGCGCGTTTTCACTGACGCTGCCGCGTGGCGTGTGGGCCGCGTTGCAGCCCCCCCGACAGATTTGGTTACCGATCTTGCGTAACAGGTGCAGCCCTGCCGGGGCCATGTCCCTAGCATGGGGGTTTTTCAGGGAGACCCCATGGCATTGCAATCGAACTTCTTTGGTAAACGCGACAACGAACCCGCCGGCACACGGCAGAACCACACCAACGGAGCGGCATCCACTGCATCACCTTCGGCCCCCCACCTTGCATCGTCGGCGGCAGCCACACACACCACGACCGGCAGTTCCCACAGCGCGGGCGTAACGTCCAGAACACTGCCCCAGGCCGCGGCGGATGTGCCCGCCGCGCTGGTCGCTGCGTCCACCCCTGCTGCCGCCGCCAGCCCCGCCAAACTCACCGTGGGCCCGAACATCAAACTCAAGGGTGTCGAGATCACCGACTGCGACACGCTGGTGGTCGAAGGCCACGTCGAAGCCACGATGGACTCGCGCCTGATCCACATCGCCGAACAGGGCGCGTTCACCGGCTCGGCCGACATCGACATTGCCGAGATCCACGGCGTCTTCGACGGCAGCCTCACCGTGCGCCAAAAGCTGGTGATCCACGCCACCGGCCGGGTCACCGGCAAGGTGCGTTACGGCCTGCTGGTGATCGAGGAGGGTGGCCAGCTCTCGGGCGACATTGGCCTCGGTGCGCTGGGTGCAGCAGGTGGTGCACGTGCACCCGCCGCATTACAAGCCGCAGCTTGACCAGGCTTTATTGCTATTAATTAGATAGCTATACGCGGACGTTCTACGGGCGCTAGAGGCCATTTTTTCTTAAAAAATACGGCCTGTCAGCCAAACCCCATACACCTGGGGTGTAATGCTTCTTTTGCCGCAGCAGGAGCCTTGCCATGAACGCCCGCGTCCCCGCCTCCGTCTTTGCGCCCGACCAGGCGCTGGCCCACGTCACCCGGGCGTGGGACGGCGACATCGTGCGCCAGCTCACCGACTACATCGCCATTCCGGCCAAGTCGCCGGGCTTTGACGCGGACTGGGCGCAGCACGGCTACATCGACACCGTCATGCGCAACGCGGCCGCGTGGATCGAGGCGCAAAAGGTCGAAGGCCTGACGCTGGAAATCGTGCGGCTCGCAGGGCGCACCCCTGTGCTGTTTTTCGAGATTGCAGCATCGTCGGGCACGTCTTCTGACACGGCCACCGTGTCCAGCCAGACCGTGCTGATGTACGGCCACCTCGACAAACAACCCGAGTTCACCGGCTGGCGCAACGACCTGGGCCCCTGGACTCCCAAATACGAAGACGGCAAGCTGTACGGCCGGGGCGGTGCCGACGATGGTTACGCGGTGTACGCCAGCATCGCCGCCGTGCAGGCGCTCAAAAGCCAGGGCGCAGCCCACCCGCGTATCGTGGGTCTGATCGAAACCTGCGAAGAAAGTGGCTCCTACGACCTGCTGCCCTACGTGGACGCGCTGCGTGCGCCCGGCAACAACCGCCTGGGTGACGTAGCGCTGGTGATCTGCCTCGACAGCGGCGCGGGCAACTACGACCAGCTCTGGCTCACCACCAGCCTGCGCGGTATGGCCAGCGGCACACTCAAGGTCGAAGTGCTGACCGAAGGTATCCATTCGGGTGACGCCTCGGGCCTGGTGCC
>JAGOEY010000287.1 GCA_017997515.1 Burkholderiaceae bacterium
ATGGAACGGGCGCTAGAGGCATAAAACATGCCATAAATCTCACACCACAGTCCCCAACAGCGCCCCCACCCCTGCTGTCACCCCCATCGCCAGCGCGCCCCAAAAGGCCACGCGCGCGGCAGCGGTGGCCATGGGCGCACCACCGGCACGGGCGGCCAGGCCGCCCAGCAACGCCAGCAACAGCAGCGACGCACCACCCACCGCCGGGATGGTGAAACGCTCGGGCGCGGCGGCGGCGACCAACAGCGGCAGCGCCGCCCCGACGGCAAAACTGGCGGCCGACGACAGGGCGGCCTGCACCGGGCGGGCGCTGAGGGTGTCGGAGATGCCCAGCTCGTCGCGCGCATGGGCCCCCAGCGCATCGTGGGCCATCAGCTGCACGGCCACCTGCTGGGCCAGCGCCGCGTCGAGCCCGCGCCCCACATAGATGGCGGCCAGCTCGCGGTGTTCGGCAGCGCTGTCGGCCGCCAGCTCGGCGCGTTCACGGGCGATGTCGGCGCGTTCGGTGTCGGCCTGCGAATACACCGACACGTATTCACCCGCCGCCATCGACATGGCCCCCGCGACGAGCCCCGCCACACCGGCCACCAGGATGCTGCTGTGCGAGGCCTGCGCGGCGGCAATACCCATCACCAGGCTGGCGGTGGAGACGATGCCGTCGTTGGCCCCCAGCACGGCGGCGCGCAGCCAGCCGGTGTGGTGGGTGCGGTGGCGTTCGGTGTGGCGCATGGAGGGTTCCCTGGTGTGTTGGTGGACGTACCGTTGCAGTGTGCCGGTGCTGCCTTAACAGCCGCTGAACACGGCCTTGTCCTACCCCGGCGTGTGGTGGTGTCTGCTGCGGTCGGGCCGCCCCGCCCACCACACTGGCGGGCCCAGGCCAGATTGTGCCTGCACCTTGATCAGAACCGGAAGCACCATGCTCAGACTCCAATTTTCCATCGGCCTGGACTACCAGGTCTCGGATCCCGGCTGCGATTTCATCTTCAGCATCCACGCCGCACAAACAGCGCACCAAAAGGTGGTCAATGAAAAGCTGACCATCAGCCAGCCGGTGCAATCCACCGTGTACACCGACCCCGCTACCCACTCGCGTTACCTGCGCTTTGGCGCCAAGGGCGGCCCGTTGGCGGTGCACTACGAGGCCACGCTGGACCTGGAGCATTTCACCGCCCTGCCCCAAGACATTAACGAAGTGCCGGTGGGCAAGTTGCCCGGTGCGGTGCTGCCCTACCTGTACCCCAGCCGTTACTGCCCGTCCGACCGGCTGCACCGCCTCGCCCTGAAAGAGTTTGGCGACCTGCCCAAGGGTTACAGCCGCGTGGCCGCCATCCACGAGTGGGTGACACAGCGGGTGAGCTTCCAGTCCAACACGTCCAACGGCAGCACCACCGCCATCGACACGCTGGTGGACCGCGTGGGGGTGTGCCGCGACTTCACCCACCTGATGATTGCGCTGTGCCGCGCAGTCAACATCCCCGCGCGGTTTGTGAGTGGCATTGACTACGGCGCCGACCCCACGCTCGGCCCGCCAGACTTCCACGCCTATGTGGAAGTGTTTCTGGGCGACCGCTGGTACATCTTCGACGCGTCGGGTGTGGCCATCCCGATGGGTTTTGTGCGTTTTGGCACCGGGCGCGACGCAGCCGACACCGCGTTTGCCACCATGTTCGGTGGAGTGACCGGCAGCGCGCCGGTGGTGCAGATCAAAGCCATCCCGAATGCCCAGGGTGTGCTGGTGGAGCCGAAGGCGGTGGCGCATGGGTTGTCCACCGACGGTGAAGCACACGCTTTTTAAGGCACTCTGTCAACGTCCCTTCACCGCACCTCACTCACCATGCGTTCAAACACCTTCCAGAACCCCGCGTCCTGCGCGGTGGCGAAGTTGATACGCATCAGGGTGCAGGGCTGGCGGCTGGCGTGGAACAGGGCGCCGGGGGCCAGCAGGTAACCCTCGTCCAGCATGCGCTGGGCCAACACGTCGGTGTCCACACCGGTTTCCACCCAGCCAAACAAACCCGCCGGTTCGGCCGCAAAGGTGCAGCCTGCGGCCAATGCCAGTTGGACGCTGCGCCCGCGCGCGGCCTCCAGCCGGGTGCGGATACGTTCGGCGTGGCGGCGCAGCTGGCCTTGCTCGATACACAGGGCGAGTGCGCGCTCCAGCAGCGACGGGGTGGTCAGGGTGGCCAGCAGCTTGGTATCGAGCAGGCGCTCAACCAGCGCAGGGGGTGCGGCCATAAACCCCACACGCCAGTTGGGGGCCAGGATCTTGGCAAAACCGCTGACGTAGATGGTGCGCTGCAGGCCGTCGAGTGTGCTCAGGCGGGTGGCGTGTTCGGGGGCGATGTGGCTGTAGGTGTCGTCTTCAACGATGTGGAAGTTGTGCTGCTGGGCCAGCTGCAGCACGCGGTGCGCGTGGCCGGGGGTGAGGCAGTAGCCCGTGGGGTTGTGGAACACACTCACACTCACAAACAGCTTGGGCGCGTGGGCTTCGCAGTACCGCGCCATCACCTCCAGGTCGGGCCCGTCGGCGCGGCGCGGCACCGGCAAGATGCGCATGCCCAGGGCAGCCAGCCGGGCAAATTCGACCGACCAGCCGGGCTCTTCCACCATCACCGGGTCACCCGCCTTCAGCAGTGTGCGGCTCACGATGTCGAGTGCGTGGGTGGCCCCGACGGTGGTGATGATCTGGCGCGTGGTGACCGGAATGTGGATGGCGGCCAGTCGGTGCGCCAGCACCTCGCGCAGGGCCGGGTCACCCATGGGGTCGCCGTATTTGAGCGAATGGTCGTGCAGCAGCATGCCGCTGGTGGCCCGGCGCACGGCGGCGGCCATGAA
>JAGOEY010000288.1 GCA_017997515.1 Burkholderiaceae bacterium
TGCTGGCGGCGCGGCTGGGCAGTGTGCAGCCGCAGCGGATGGGGCTGTTGCTGGGGCTGTATTACGGCGGCACGGGCTGGGGCATTGTGCTGTCGGCCTTGCTGGTGCCTGCGGTGCTGGCGGCGGCTGCGTCGCAGGGTGTGGCGCACGGCTGGGCCTGGGCGTGGTGGGCGCTGGCGCTGGCCTGTGCGGTGGCCACGGTGGTGTTGGTGTGGCCTGCGCGGGTGCTGGCGCAGGTGGCACCGCCGGTGGCTGCTGTGTCCACGGCATCGACGGCGGTTTCGGCACCCGCTCCGGTGGATTTCCACTGGCGGCCGTTTGGGTTTGCGCTGGCGGGGTACGGCATGTTTGGGGTGGGCTACATCGGCTACATGACCTTTGTGGTGGCGCTGCTGCGCGAGCAGGGGGCCAGCGGCACGGCGGTGACGGTGTTTTATGCGCTGCTGGGGGTGGCGGTGCTGGCGTCGTCGCGCATCTGGGCGGGGCTGCTGGACCGCTGCAAGGGCGGGCAGGCGCTGGCTTTGTTGTGCGCCTTGCTGGGTGTGGCGACGGTGCTGCCTGCGCTGACGGCGGCGTGGCCGGTGGTGCTGTTGTCGGGGCTGGTGTTTGGCGGGGTGTTTTTGTCGGTGGTGGCGTCCACCACGGCGCTGGTGCGGCACAACCTGCCGCCCGCTGCCTGGGCGTCGGGTATCAGCGCGTTCACCATCGTGTTTGCCGCCGGGCAGATTGTCGGGCCGACGGTGGTGGGCTGGATCGCCGACGGGCCGGGCGGGCTGGCGCGGGGGCTGGTGTTTTCTGCGGTTGCGCTGTGGCTGGGGGCTGCGCTGGCGTCGCGGCAGAAATCGCTATTGATTCAGTAGCTGCTTGCGCTTGACCACTGGGCGCTGGAGCATGATTTGATGTGAAAAAAAGAGGCATAAAGCCTCTTTTTTTCATCTGCTCGCAGCGCACACGCCTCAGATCAAACCTTCGGCTTTCAGTGCCTCTTGCACCGCAGGGCGTGCAGCGATACGCGCCTGGAATGCCTGGATGTTGGCGAGGCCGCTCAGGTCGACGCCCACTTTGGACGCCCAGTTGTTCACGGTGAACAGGTAGGCGTCGGCCACGGTGAAGTGGTCGCCCAGCAGGAATTCCTTGCCCGCCAGTTCGTCGTTTAGCCAGGTGTAGCGCGACACCAGCTTGCTGATGAAGGTGGTTTTGACCTCGGCGGGAATGGCGGGGTTAAACAGGGGCGAGTAGCCTTTGTGGATTTCGGTGCCGATGAACGACAGCCATTCCTGCAGGCGGTAACGCGCCAGGGTGCCGTTGGCGGGGGCCAGGTTCTTCAGCGGTGCCTGGTCGGCGATGTACTGCAGGATGACCTGGCCTTCGCGCAGGCGGGTGCCGTCGTCCAGCTCCAGCAGGGGCACATAACCCAGTGGGTTGACGGTGTAGTAGTCGGTGCCATCGGGCAGCAGGTGGGTCTTGGTGGGGGCGGCGATGGCCTGGTGCGCGATGCCGGATTCGTGCAGCGCGATGTGGGATGCGAGTGAGCAGGCGCCGGGGGAGTAGTAGAGCTTCATGGAGATGTCTTCCTGGATGGAGGGTTGGTTTTTGTCAGGGAACGCAGCCCGTGATGCTAGCGGGAAATGCACCTGTGTGCGCCCGCGTGCAGCCACGGGGCCGACGGTGCCCGCTTTGAAAAACATAGCGGGTAGCGCACGCAGGCTGTGCGCCAGAGGCCGATTTGGCTTGTAAATTGGTGTGTAGATACCTTCACCCCGCCGCAGGCACCAGCCGGGTGGCCGCCCACAGCACCTGGTCCACCACGGCCTGCACACCGGCGGCGTGGGCGGGTTGGACCAGGGCACCGCTGGCGTCAAAAGCGTCCCCGGCCGGGCCGAGCGCATACGTGCGCGGGGCCACCCAGCACTGCAGGTTCAGCAGCAGCGGCACCAGGTGGCTTTGTGAACGCAGGCCGCCCATCGCGCCGGGCGACGCGCTGAGCACACCCACCACCTTGCCGCGAAAGGCCTTGGTGCCGTCGGCCCAGAGCGGATCAGACTTGACGGGGCTGGACGCCCAGTCGATGGTGTTTTTGAGCAGGGCGGTGTAGCTGCCGTTGTATTCAGGCGAGCAGATGATCCAGGCCGGGTGCTCCCACATCAGCTGCTTCAGGCGGATGACGTCGGCCGGTGTTCCTTTGGCTTCGAGGTCGGCGTTGTACATGGGGATGTCAAAGTCTGACAGCTCGATGTGGGTGACTTCCGCGCCGGTGGCCCGCGCCATCTGTGCGGCCACGGTAGCGAGTTTGCGGTTGAAGGACTGCTGGCGGGTGCTGCCCGCGAAGATGAGTGTTTTCATACGGGTGATTGTTTCACGTGGAACATGCTTGCCGGGGCATCAGGGGTTTCACAACAGTCAAGACCTAAAAGTGGGAAAATCGCGGGTTCCGTGTGCGCCATGCAGGTGTGCCGGGTAGGGTGTGCATGGCTTGTGTGCGCCCCTGTTTGACCATTGGGCCCTGTGCGCCCCGGAGTTTTGCCATGTTGTACCCCCAGGAATTTGACGTGATTGTGGTTGGCGGAGGCCATGCCGGCACCGAGGCTGCGCTGGCGGCCGCGCGTATGGGCAGCAAGACTTTGCTGCTGACCCACAACATCGAGACGCTGGGGCAGATGAGCTGCAACCCGTCCATCGGCGGCATTGGCAAGGGCCACCTGGTGAAAGAGGTGGACGCGTTGGGCGGCGCGATGGCGCTGGCCACCGACGAAGGCGGCATCCAGTTCCGCATTTTGAACAGCTCCAAAGGCCCCGCCGTGCGCGCCACACGCGCGCAGGCCGACCGGGT
>JAGOEY010000289.1 GCA_017997515.1 Burkholderiaceae bacterium
CGTGGACCGTGACGACGCCCGCAGGGACATCAAGGGCACATTGCCCCCCGTGCTGGAGAAGAACGACACGCGGGTGCAGACCCGTATGTTGTCGCTGCTGGCCGGCCAGCCCGGCGTGAAAGCGCTGGACATGCCCAAGGCCACTGCGGGCGACCCGCGCCCGTTCGAGGTGGTGGGGATTCCGCTCACCCCCGGCTTCCACGTGCTGGAGATCGCATCGCAAAAACTCGGCGGTGCGCTGCTGGACGAACGTTATGGCGACAGCCGCACGATGTATGTGCGCACCAGCGTGCTGGCCACCAACCTGGGGGTGCACTTCAAGCTGGGCCGCGACAACGCCATGGCCTGGGTCACCACGCTCGACAGCGGTGCTGTGGTGCCCGGCGCGCAGGTGCAGGTGTCCGACTGCCGGGGTGCGCTGCTGGCCAGCGGCACCACCGACGCGCAGGGTGTGGTGGCATTGAAGGACCTGTCGCCCGAGCCCCCGCGCTGCAACGGCCAGGACGATGACCAGAGCGACTACCAGAGCGCCTATTTCGTCAGCGCCCGTGCCAAAGACGCCAAGGGTGTGGAAGACCTGGCCTTCACCTGGAGCGACTGGCAGCGCGGCATCGAGCCCTGGCGCTTTAACCTGCCCACCAGCCGCGACCCGCTGCCCGACCAGCGGGCCCACACCATCTTCGACCGCACCCTGGTGCGGGCCGGTGAAACGGTGTCGATGAAACACCTGGTGCGCACCGAAACCCGCAATGGCTTCGGTGTGCCCGACGACTTGCCCAAAACCCTGGTGGTCACCCATGTGGGCAGCGGCCAGCAATACACCCAGCCGCTGGCCTGGCGCACCACCGCCACGGGTGGGCGCAGTGCCGAAAGTACCTTCCAGGTGCCACCTGCCGCCAAACTGGGCATGTACCAGGTGGAGCTGCGAGCGCAGTCGGGCGACAGCAGCCAGGGTGCATCGACCGGCAGCTTTCGTGTGGAGGAATTCCGCCTGCCGGTGCTGGAAGGGCGCATCGCCCCCAGCGACAAGAAGCCGCTGGTCAACGTGACGTCGGTGCCGGTGGATGTACAAATCAACTACGTGGCAGGCGGCGGCGCTGCCAACCTGCCGGTGCGGGTGTCGGCGCTGGTGCGGGGCAAGGGTGTGTCGTTCAGCGACTACGAGGCTTTCAACTTCTCGCCGCCACGGGTGCGCAAGAACGGCGAGGGTGCCAGCAGCGACGACGAAGAAGCCACGTCCAGCCAGGACCAGCGCGTGGTGGCTGACAAGCTGCCGCTGAACCTGGACAAGAACGGCGCGGGCAAGGTGGTGATCAATGACGTGCCCACGGCGCGCCAGCCGCAGGAGCTGCTGCTGGAGGCCACCTACGCCGACCCGAATGGTGAGGTGCAGACCCTGCGCAGCACGGCCGCGCTGTGGCCCGCGTCGGTGCTGGCCGGTATCAAGACCGAAGGCTGGGTGTCGGCCAGCCAGCAGGTGCGCTTCCAGGCGCTGGCGCTCGACCTGGCGGGCAAGCCCCAGGCCGATGTGCCGCTGGACGTGCGTGCTGTGGCCCGTATCACCACCACCAGCCGCAAACGGATGGTGGGCGGCTTCTACACCTACGACAACAAGACGGAGACCAAAGACCTCGGCAGTGTCTGCAGCGGCAAGAGCGACGCGCGTGGCCTGCTGCTGTGCGAGACCCGGCTCAAGGAGCCGGGTGAGGTGGAGCTGATCGTCACCGCCAAGGACAAGGACGGCCGCAGCATCCAGGCCGCCAGCTCGGTGTATGTCACCCGCCAGGGCGAGATCTGGTTCGGCGGTGAAGACCATGACCGCATGGACCTGCTGCCCGAGAAGAAGAGTTACCAGCCCGGCGACATGGCCAAGTTCCAGGTGCGTATGCCCTTCCGTTTTGCCACCGCGCTGGTGGCGGTGGAGCGTGAAGGCATCATCGAAACCCAGGTGGTCAAGCTCAACGGGCAAGACCCCACCATCCAGCTGCAGGTGAAAGAAGGCTGGGGGCCCAACGTCTATGTGAGTGTGCTGGCCCTGCGGGGCCGCCTGCGCGAGGTGCCGTGGTACAGCTTCTTCACCTGGGGCTTCAAGGCCCCGCGTGAATGGTGGACGGCCTTCTGGTTTGAGGGCAAGGAATACGTGGCACCCACCGCACTGGTGGACCTGAGCAAACCCGCCTACCGCCTGGGTGTGGCCGAGATCCGCGTGGGCACCAAAGCCCACCAGCTCGACGTGAAGGTGGCTGCCGACAAAGAGGCCTACCAGGTGCGCGGCACGGCCAAGGTCACCATCACCGCCAAG
Organism: Burkholderiaceae bacterium; assembly: GCA_017997515.1. The sequence continues at coordinate 2,303 of JAGOEY010000289.1, forward strand.
CTGCCCGACGGCAAACCCGCCGCCGGTGCCGAGGTGGCATTGGCTGCGGTAGACCAGGCCCTGCTGGAGCTGATGCCCAACACCAGCTGGAACCTGCTCGACGCCATGCTGCAGCGCCGCGCCTGGGGCGTGGAAACCTCCACCGCCCAGATGGAAATTGTGGGCCGCCGCCACTACGGCAAAAAGGCCGTGCCTGCTGGCGGCGGGGGCGGGCGCAGCCAGACGCGGGAGCTGCTCGACACCCTGCTGCTGTGGAACCCCAAGGTGGTACTGGACGCCAACGGCCAGGCCGTGGTGAACGTGCCGCTGAACGACGCACTCACCACCTTCAAGATCGTGGCGGTGGCCGATGCGTCCACCGGCCTGTTTGGCACCGGGCAGACCAGCATTCGCGCCACGCAGGATTTACAGATCATCAGCGGCCTGCCGCCGCTGGTGCGTGAGGGTGACCAGTTCCGTGCCCAGATCACGCTGCGCAACACCACCCAAAAAGCCATGAAGGTCGAGGTCACACCCAAGGCCAC